>JALHUE010000088.1 GCA_022866145.1 Anaerolineales bacterium
CGGTGAGCCGCCAGCCGGAGAGGTCGATGGCCTCCGAGCCCGGGTTGTAGAGCTCGATCCATTCGTCGGACGACGAGGCCAGGGTGCCAGCCCAGGCGACCTCATTGATCCACACAGCTCCAGCCGGGAAGGCCCGGGCGAGCGACAGCGGCACGGTTGGTGAGGGAGTGGACGTCGAGGTTGGCGTCGGAGTCGATGTCTCGGTTGGCGTGGGTGTCGGAGTCGGCGTCTCCAGGCCAGTGGGCGTGCTGGATGGGGTGGGCGGGGAACTGGCGGAAGCCGTCGCGGTCGGCGTCATCGTTGATCCTTCTGTGGCGGCGGGAGTCGGCGTCTCCAGGGAGGTGGGCGTGCCCGACGGCGAGGGCAGGAGGGTTGGGGAGGGTATCGTCGTCTCCCCGACGAAGTCTGAGAGTTCAGAGTCCTCGGGTGCAGGCGGCTCAGACTCGACTGTGTCCGACGCCGTGGCGCCGACAATCGATGTCGCCAGTCCGTCAGGATCGGCCCCCACCGACATTGAAGGGAGAGCTTCAGTGCCGGGCGGGACCGTCGCCTCCACGGTGGAGGTCTCCGGCGGGAGCAGACCAGAATCGGTGCTGTCGGTCAACTCACTCTGCTGCAACCCCGGGTCGGGCTGTGCTTGCTCGTCCCCGGCTAGACTCGTGAAAGCGGGGACATCCGGCGGTCGTACCCCCGGATCGGTTGTTGCGTTTTCGCCGAGGGCGCCATCGGCGCTCTCGGCGAATTCGGAGGCGGGAGAGCCTGGATCAGCAGTCGGCATGGGATGCGATTCGGGAAGCTCGGCCAACCCTGGCGTGGGAAGACCCTCAGGATCAAGCGCCGGCTGGCCCCAGGCAGGCGGGGCCGCCAGAAGCAAGAGAGCGACCACTCCGGTGAGTGCGGCCGAAATGCGGAAAGGCGTGCGGTGGGACATACGCTCCCCCTAGCTATCCATCGGACGGAGTTGGCGAGCCAGCCCGCGATGCGATCGGCACAAAACCGCCGGCCTAGAAACAGCACCCCTCCGTGGGATTGCCGTTATCGACGCGGCGGCAGTCGTCCGGAAAGGGACAGAGGTATGGGGCTCTCGACAAGGATGGGAAATAAGGCAGCGGCCATTGCAGCCGCGGCGGGGATCGGGTGGACGGCGCATCGAACCCCCTTGGCCGTCGATCCTCAGAACAAAGTGCCCTGAGCCTGTTCTACTCTAGCACGGTCGAACGCGGCGAGTCAATTGCAGCCCGACGCGGGTGGATTGGGTCGTCGCCAATCGCCAAGTTGGCCTGTCTACCCGGTCGATCCCTCCCCCGCGACGGGTGACCGTCTGCTCCGTGAGCGCACGACCCTCCTGTCAATCCTGTCCCCCCGCGCTTGCAGGGTTGTGGGCAGCCCGCCAGAGTTCTCCGGGCCATCCGGCCTGGAACCCGTCCCCTCCCCCGTTGGGGGGATAAGGCCCGAGACAGCCTGGGCGCACGGAGGTTGGAAGGGGGCATGGTCAGCTTGCCGGGGACGTGGCGCCTGTGATCGCGACAGGCGCGGGAGAAGTGTCTCGATTCATGTGGCGTCAACGTGTGATTGCGATAAGATAGGCCATGTTTATCCAGTGGAGGGACATCTGGCGCCTTCAGCGGCGCCTGCGCTCAGCGCAGGATCTGCTGGCGTGGAGCGAGCAGGCAGCTGTGCTCATGGGGGCCTTCGAGCGTGCCCTGCGCCAGTCTGGGCCGGACGCCCCCTCAGATGTGGTTCTCAACCGCATTGACTGGGGGCTGGAGCATCTTCGGCGGCAGTCAACCGCCATCCGGCGCCCGCTGGCAAGGCATGAACGTCGGCTAGCAGACCAGCTGGAAGCCTGCCTGACACAAGCTTATGAGCTGCGCAACCAAACACTGAGCTACCTGATTCGTTGGGAGGCTGACCGCGGGGACTTCTCCGCCAGGCGCTGGGCCCACGCCACGCGGCGCGAGCGGGATGAAGCGTTGCTGCCGGCGCTGCAGGTCCTGCGCCGGCTGAATGCCGTCCTGGCGGAGGTGGCCCCTCGCTTGCAGGGTGTGGCCGGCGAATGGACGATTCGCCAGCAGCCCCCACCGCTCGCCGGATGATGATACACTCCGCCTCAGCGGCCGCAGGCATCCACAGCAGGTCGTCGGGGAGGGAAGCCATGGCAGCCAGCTACCTGGAGAGCCTGCTCGCGCAGAACGAGAAGGTCCTGCGCGTCGCCCGCCAGCATTGGACCATCCTGCTGCGCGCAATCGTGTTGGAGATCGCTATTATTCTGGTCCTGTTCGTGGCTACGACCATCGCCGGCGCGTTCTTTGCCCCGCTGTTCCTGGCCTACTTGCTGATCTTGGTCCCGCTGGTTCTACTGGTCCTCGATGTCCTGCGCTGGTGGAACCTGCAGTACGTCGTCAGCAACCGACGCGTAATCCAGGTCTCGGGTGTGTTCAACAAGGCGACCATCGATTCGTCGCTTGAGAAAGTGAACGACGTCAAGATGGAGCAGTCGTTCTTCGGCCGCGTACTGGACTACGGCGACATCGACATTCTGACCGCCAGTGAGCTGGCGGTGAACCGGTTCAGGCGCATCAGCCAGCCGATCGCCTTCAAGACGGCCATGTTGAATGCCAAGGAGCAGATGGGGTCCGACAGTAGCTAGCGCCAGACCGGCGCGGCGGGTCACCGGGCACCTGCGACGAGACTGAGCGTGAGTTGTGGGGTAGCCCCACAACTCACGCTTTCCCCTTGCTGGAGCGGAATTCTCGGACACACCCGAGCCCGGTGCTGGATTGGGATAGACGAACTCGCAGCGGCTTCGCCTGGAGGCAGACGTCACAAGCCCTCGGCGCGGAGCAACCGTTCGACCTCCAGCTGGGTCAACGGGTGATAACCCGGACGGGCCCGTTGGTAGAGCGGGCGGGCCTTCGAGCGCGTCCAATGCGTCTGGGCCACTGCGCGGAAGAGGCGCATCAGGCTCAGGCGCGAGCCGGAGGCAAGCAGCAGCGCCTCGGCCCGCGGCCAGACGGCGAGGTAGCCGCTGCGAATAGCCAGGCTGTAGAAGAGCGACTGGGTCATGAAGCGCCGGCAGTGCGGCATGTCCAGGGCCTGATCGAGCTGGCGGCAGGTCTCTGGCGAGAGACAGTCAGGAAGCATCTGCAGGAAGAGTACCAGCTGATCCGGCGTCCACTTCCTGGCCTGCGCCTTGGAGAGCGCGCCGGCTGCCAGGAAGGAAATGGCCGCCGCCTCGACTGCATCGTAGGCCGCTGAGTGGAAGGCGGGACCCCCGGCGGGATAGCCGGGCTGGTAGATCCACTCCTCAATCGGCACCCGGTCGAAGGCCTGCGGCAGATTCTGGCGCAAGTAAGCTAGGAACTGCTCCGTGGTGATTGAGCGGAAGGCGTGCAGCTGGATGTAGCCGTGGATGAAGGCGTCGAAGACCTCGCGCCCGACCGATTGCTCGATCAGCATCAACAGGAACAGGCCCTTGTAGTAGGGGACGCGCGAGAACACATCCTCCGGATCGACGCCTAGCATCGGAAACTTCAGTTGGGTGTACTGCGGCGTCGGGCGGAAGCGCTCGTAGTCCTCGAACAGCAGGTTGCGGTCGCGCACCGCGGCCAACTCGACGTACTCGCGCCCGTACAGCCGCTCGCAAATCCGGTACTCAGCGTAGGTCGTCCAACCCTCGTTCAGCCAGAAATCCTCCCAGGTGGCGTTGGTCACCAGGTTGCCGGTCCACGAATGGGCCAGCTCGTGCGCCACCAGGCTGGTGTCGGCGCGGTCGCCGGTAAGGAAGATGGCGTTGGCGAAGGTCAGGCGCGGGTTCTCCATCCCGCCATAGGGGAATGACCGCGGCAGGATCAGCAGGTCGTAGCGGTCCCACAAGTAGGGGCCATACAGTCCCTCGGCGATCTGCAGCATCTGCTCGGTTTCGGCGAACTCCCAGGCAGCGGCCTCGATCAGCGCCGGCTCGGCGTAGATCCGGCAGCGCGAGGTGATGTCGTGGGAGGCCAGGTCGCCGACGGCCAGGCCGAACAGGTAGGAGGGGATCGGCTGCGGCATGTGGAAGCTGAACACGCCCTGGCCGCCCTGCTCGCTCTGACCCTCGGGGGCGGCGGCCATCAGTCCGACCAGCGGTTTCGGCACGTGCAGCCGGGCGCGGTAGGTAAAGCGCACCGACGGCGTGTCCTGGCACGGAAACAGACTGCGGGCGTGAATCGCCTGGCACTGGCTGTACAGGAACGGATGGCGGCCGCCGGCGGTCTGCGAAGCCTCCATCCACTGCAACGCACGCGCCGTCGGCGGCAGCTGGAATTCGATCTCGAACTCGGCCGCACCGGGCGGCAGCTGCAAGCTGAGCCGCCGACCGAGGATGGCGTCCTCGGCGTCGAACGACCAGGGCACCGATGCCTCTCCGGCCTGCACCCGCTGGATCTTGATGGCGTGCGTGTCGAGGAAGAGCGGACCGCCGCCGGGGCGATCGAGCGCATACCGGGCGTGCCCGTGGGTCGTTCGGTTGTCGAAATCAAAATGGAAGTCGAA
>JALHUE010000089.1 GCA_022866145.1 Anaerolineales bacterium
GAGCCGCCGAGCGGCTTAGCTCGAGGCCGTTCGGCGGCGAACGTAGACTCCCCTGCGATGTTTGGAGCGTGGCTAGCCGCATCCCCGCCACGCCCCGCGCCATATTGACAACCACATCTCCGGCGCGAGAATTGCTCAGAGAAATCATCCTGGCTTGGGCTGGCACGCCCAGCGTCTTCACCGCCCCATGCTGCCCCACCCTCCCCAGGGTGGGATTCTGTTCCAGTTGCCTGCTCCCCGTCTTTCCCTCATCGTAGATCGCAGGCCTAAGGTGATGACGCCTTTGTCCGCCTATCATCTCCGCCCTACTTCTTCAAGCCAACCTCCGCGCCTGCATGCAGTCGGCCGTCTGCGCAACCCAGGAGGGGCCATGAACACTCGACTTGGAACCGTCGCTTGCGTCACCCTGGTGCTAGCAACCGTAGTTGCGTGCGTCTCGCCTCCTACGCCGACTCCGCTCGCGCCGACCTCCATGCCCACGTCGCAGCCCGCTACCCCAACAGAGCGACCATTTGGCGGCAGGGTGGAGAAGGGGCAAATCACCAGCGCGGCGCTGGCGGGCAACCTCCTTGGTGATCCCACCACTCGCGACTATTATGTCTATCTTCCTCAAGGATATGACACCAGCACGAAGCGCTACCCAGTCGTCTATGTCCTTCACTGGGGCACCGCAATGAACTCGCCGTGGGTCATGCGCAACAGCCTCCCGAGCGCGATGGACTGGCCTATCGATAAAGGAGAGGTCAGAGACATGATTCTCGTCTTCCCAGACGCAACCAACAAGCTGGGTGGTGCATGGTACATGAGTTCCCCCACAGTTGGCGATTACGAAACCTACATCGCCAAGGAACTAGTGGCTCAAATTGACTCCACCTACCGCACGCTACCCAGCCGGGAGAGTCGAGGAATCATGGGGTGTTCGATGGGCGGCGTGGGAACCTTCCACTTGGCATGGAAGTACCCCGACGTCTACAGTGTCGCAGTCCCGATGTCAGGCCTCATGTATGACCTGGAACACGATCCAAGTTGGGAAGAAGCGCGTTCTCACTATGGCGTCGAGCCCACCGATCTGGGCGACCTAGCCTCTCTCGATCTAGACAACATAGCCATGATTTCGCTTGCCGCCGTGGCCGCGCCCAATCCCTCGAAGCCGCCCTTCTTCTTGGATATGCCCTTCAAGATCGTGGGTGGCAGCGCACAGATTGACCACGAAGTCTTTCGAAAGGTGATCGGCCTTGATGCCATCAACGACGCTCGCAGCTATGTGAACCAACCCCTCCGGCTGAATGGCATGTTGATCTATCGCGATACCGACCAAGGGCAGAATCCTGTCTATCAGCGATTCAACGCCGAGCTCTACCCTCGCTTTCTCGAGAAGCTTACTGAGTTGGGTATCGAGCACGAGTATGGGCAGGTAGAGGCCAGCCACTGCAAGTCTGACCTCACCCCTGCGCTCAAGTTCATGGATGCGCACTTGGCGTTCTGACCAACGAGCCTTCACACAACACAGCTCTGCCCTTGGCCGCCTACGACGGGTTCGCAAGGCGCTCGCCTTCATCTGGTCGGTTGTGCACGGCTGACGGGCGTTTCAGCTGATCAGCCAACGGAGGGAATACGCTCGTGGCTGAACCGGACAAGGAATCTCTTGGCGGAACAAGCCGCCGCCGAACAACTCGCTGAAGCCGACTCGGCTGGCGGGCGAAAACGCGGTGGCGCCTGGCTTGCGAGGTTATCCTAGAATGAAGACATCAAGCCTGAGCCGCCGAGCGGCTCAGCTCGAGGCCGTTGGGCGCCACCATCCCTTCTGCCTCGAGTGCTATGCTTCATGCGCAGGAACATTCCCCAAGGAGTCGCAAGCATGCACATCACTTTCACGAGGAGTGAAGTCACCGAAGAGCAGTCGCGCGAGGTGGACCAATTCCTTGCCGGCTTTCTTCCTAGATTCAAGTCCCAGCCGGGCGTTCTCGCAGTCTTTCACTACAATCGTCCAGAGATCGGTGACGAGGTCACCATCACTGTCTGGGAAAGCGAGGAAGCGGTCAGGGCATACCGCCAAAGTGAGCTGATCAAGGAACCGATCGCATTCGAGTCGGACCACGATCTCCCTAC
>JALHUE010000090.1 GCA_022866145.1 Anaerolineales bacterium
CGGGGTCGTCTTTCCCACAGCCGGATCCGGCCAGTAGCCCAGGGCCAGGATGGCCGTGTCGGCAGAGACGGTGAAGTTCGATCCCTCGATGGGGATCGGGCGGCGCCGGCCGCTGGAGTCCGGTTCGCCGAGCTCGCACTGCAAACACTCGGCTGCGCTCAGCCGTCCATCCGGTCCGGCGATGAAGCGAACCGGCTGGGTCAGGAAGCGGTACTTGGCGCCTTCCTCCTTGGCCAACTCGCGGTCTTTCTTCCCACCGGGCATCTCGGCCTCGGTCCGCCGGTACAGGCAGGTAACCTGTTCGGCGCCCATTCGCAGGGCGGTACGCAGGCAGTCGGAAGCCGTGTCCCCGCCGCCGATCACCACCACCCGCCGGCCGATCGACGGCATCTCCTTCTTCTCCTCCGGCAGCAGGGCGGGATCGACGTTGGTCCGGATCAGGAAGTCGGTTGCCAGGTACACGCCCGGCAGGTCGGCGCCGGGGGCGTCGAGGGTCGCATCCACGCCGGTTCCGATGCCGACGTACACGGCGTCATAGCCTCCGGCCAGCAGGTCGTCAACCGTCTTGTCCTTTCCAATCCGGACACCCGTGACGAACTCGACGCCTGCGTTGCGGTAGTCCTCCAGGCGGGCCATCACGATTTCCTTCGGGAGCTTGAAGTTCGGAATGCCGTAGATCAGCAAACCGCCCGCGTGGGGCAGGGCCTCGAAGATCGTGACGGCGTGGCCCTCGCGCCGCAGGAGCTCAGCGCACGCCAGACTGGAAGGGCCAGCGCCAATGCAGGCAACCTTCTTCCCCGTCGGCGCCCCCACCGGGACCTTGACCCCGCCGTTGGCCCGCTGGTAGGCGGTGACGAAGGCCTCCAGCGCGCCGGTCAAGACCGGCTCCTCACGCTTGCTGCGCACACACGAGCCCTGGCACAGGGCCTCGTGGGGGCAGACCAGGCCGCAGACTTCGGGTAGGGAGCTGGTGCTTCGATACACCTCCGCCGCCGCCAAGAACTCGCCTCGCTCGATCAGCCACATGGCCGATGGGATGTCATTATGGACCGGGCATGCCTGGTAGCACGGCGCCGGGTCCGGGCAATGGATGCAGCGTTCGGCTGCCTGGCGTGCCTGTTCTTCAGTCAGCGGAAGGTAGGTTGCCTGGAAATCGGCAACCCGCTCCTCGGGCGGCCTGGCAACCACATCCACCAGGGGGATGCGCATACGCGCCTTACGGTCAATAACAAGGTTCTCACCCAGAATTGCCTGCATAACCGCCCCTCCGCGGACTGCTTGTACAGATGATATGCATCGAAGTAGGACTGTATCAGTCCAAGATGTCACACGGCCGGCAGAAGGTCATCCTATCCCGCCAGAAACCCTTCTGCGGGGATCCCCCGCAGCGGTCCGCCCCCCGGAAGAGGGTTTGAGAGAGGCTGCCGGCACCCGCTGCAAGGCGCCATGGGCCGGCCTGCGCGACCGACCAGGTCATCTGGGCTTAACGAATTTCGCCCGGAGGACATGGTATTCTTCCCGTTTGCCGACCAGCTGACGCCCAAGCCACCGGTCGTGACCGGCGGCGCACGCCGGGATCGCCCTGCGCGGTCGAGCCGGGCTTGTCAGCTGGGGCCGGGTGAGCAGGAACGGGGGATTGGCGGATTCGGATCGGGCGAACGCCCAACCCCTGCAGCTTCACAGGTACTTCATCGCTGGACAATAGACTGGCAAGGAATGGGCGGAAAAGGAAAATGGAATGAGGAACAGGCCAAGGACGATCATCCTGTGCACGGCGGCTTTGCTGGTGGTTGGGATCGTGGCTCAGGCGTGCACGGCGCGTCCGCCGAAGGCTGAGGATCTGCAGACTCAGCCGGCCGAGCGGGGAAATCTGACGGCCGTCGTGGGTGCCACGGGAACCGTCCGTCCGAATCAAGCAGCCAGCCTGCAGTTTGAGACCAGCGGCACGGTCGAAGAGGTGATCGTGCAGGTCGGCGAACGGGTTGACGTCGACCAAGTGCTGGCTAGGCTGCGTCAGACTTCGGTCCCGGCATCGGTGATCGCCGCCCAGGCGGAGTTGGTCGACGCCCAGCGCGCGTTGGACCACCTGCTGCAGTCGGGATCGCCACAGGCCGAAGCCCAGCTGGCGTTGGCGCAGGCGCAGGATGCCCTCAAGGACGCCGAGTACAAATGGCGCGTGCGCCAGGAAGGCTACCGTGCCAGCGCCGCCACGCTGGATCTGGCGCGGGCGAGGTTGGTGCTTGCCGAGCAGTCACTGGAGGACGCGAATTCGGCCTACGGCCGTGTGGGTGGCGACCCGTGGGAGGACTCCAACAAGGCGGCCGCACTCGAAATGGTGGCGCAGGCGCAGCAGCATTTGGATTCTACGAAGCGTGCCCTGAACTGGTACACCGGCCGCCCCTCGCCGATTGACCAGGCGCTGCTCGACGCCGAAGTGGCGCAGGCCCAGGCGCGCTTGGGGGACACCGAGCGCGAGTGGGACCGCCTGAAGGATGGACCAGATGCCGCCGATATCGTGGCCGCCAAGGCGCGCGTGGCCGCGGCGCAATCGACAGCAGAGATGGCTCAGATCGCGGCGCCGTTCGCCGGGCAGGTGACCTCGGTCGAAGTCAAACCCGGCGATCAGGTCTCGCCCGGGTTGCCGGGCTTCGGCCTGGCCGACCTGAGCGAGATGCTGGTGGACATCAGCCTGTCCGAGATCGACATCAACCGGGTCGCGGTAGGCCAACCGGTGACGGTGGTCTTTGACGGGATTCCAGAGAACACCTATGGCGGAGAGGTCACGGAGATCGGCCTGATCGGCGAGTCGATC
>JALHUE010000091.1 GCA_022866145.1 Anaerolineales bacterium
GGGCCTTGACCCCTGGTGCTGCGGCCGGGGACGGATCCCAGCCGAAGACCCAGAGCTCGATCTGCCCGGCCTCATTGAACTTAACCCCTTCCAGCTCGAGCAGGTGCCGCTGAAAGGCCGTACTGAACCCCGGGCGGGGGCTGACGTTCCCGCGCGCATTGACCACGCGGTGCCAGGGGACGTCCTCCGGGCAGCGAGCCATGGCATAGCCTACCCAGCGGGCCCGCACCCGTTCGTAGCTGAGCGGATCTACTCCATGAGGAGGTGGGATGAGCATGGCGATTCGGCCGTAGGTCGTCACCCGACCGGGCGGCAGGGTGCGCACGATCCTGAACACCTTGCGGTCGAATGCCGTCATGCTTCGAGATCGACCCATGCCGTGCGTCCTCGTCCCGGCGCCGACCTGCGGTATCAAGGATTCAACGGACGAAGCTGCGGTTGGATCTCGAGCCGGGCGAGCAGCGCTTCCAGCTCGTCCTGGACCAGCGGTCTTCCCTTGCCGGCGACGGCGACCAGGGCGGCTTCCAGCAGATTCGTGCCGAAGGTGCGGCCATCGAAGACGGGCGTCGAGGTCACCAGATGGCTGCATCCCCACTCTCGAAACAGCTCCACGTCCTCGGGCGTGGTGGTGTTCGTGACGATGATCTTGCCCGGGAGGCGGTCCGGGGCGAAACGCTTGATGAAGTGGGCATCGCCGGCGATCACCGTCGCCCAGGCGTAGTGCTCGCCCCAGCGCGGCGTCCGCTCCTCCTGCTTCTCCCCGGTCGGATACAGCCAATGGAAGGGGAGCCGGCCGGCGATCGGCATCACCAGGGCTGCCACCCGCTTGAGGGCGGCCTCCGAGCGGATCGGGAACGGCAGGCCGAGGGCGAACATCAGGTCGCCGAAAACGCAGTCGTATCCGGCGTGGAGGAACGACATGGCCATTCCCCAGCGATCGGCGCCAGAGGTCACCAAGCAGCGGCGGGGGGAGATCTGGTCGCCTAGGCGTGCGTCGAGGAAGGGCGCCAGCTGCCGTTCGAGGGTGTTCTTCAGCCCGCCCCCGTCGACAACCGGCGTATGGCGGATGAGGCGCACCATGGGCCGGACCGAGTACAGCGGATACCACTTATCGCCGACCCGGCATCCCAGATCGGCGCCGCCGACGCCGAAGGCATCGACCTTGCCGTCCAGTTCCTGGTACAAGCGGGCGGCCTTCTCCATGTCGCCGTCGGTGCCGATCCGCTCCAGACGGATGCGCTCGCCGAGCAAGTCGATCTCGGTCGCCTTGTCGCGGCGGGACGAGCCGATGCTGACGCTGACAACTCGCTTCAAGTGCGACCTCCCGGGCTCTTTCGACGGCCTGAGCCTGGATCAGACGATGATGGCAGCCGCGGTGGGCGTCGATTGCTGCCCGGTTGGCTGCTCGGCCCCCGGGATCGGGAGGCCACCGGCAGGGCCCAAGGAGCGTGATCCGAGCGTTCCAGGCCCGCGCGGCCAGCATATCACACTGCCAGCGGCTCGTCCCCCTGGTACCGGCGGAGCTGAGGGAAGCGCGACGCCACCCATCCGGTGGCCGCAAGGCAGGCGATGCCTCCGCTGACGACGGCCGCCGTCGCGCCGAAGAGCTGGGCGACGACGCCGGCTTCAACCTCCCCCAACTGCGGTCCGCCTAGGAAGAACACCTGGACGATCCCGGTCATCCGGCCGCGCAACCGGTCGGGCGTCTGCAGCTGGCGCAGCGTGTTGCGGATAATGGTGCTGACGGCGTCGGTGAGGCCTGTGGCGGCCAAGGCCACGAACGTCAGCAGAAAACCGCGCGACAGGCCGAAGACGATCGTGGCCAGACCGAAGCCCGCCACGGCCAGCAGCAGGGTGCGGCCTTGATGGGCAACCTGGCGGCGGAAAGCCAGGAACAGGGCGGCGGCGCCGGCCCCTACCGAGGGCGCCGCCACCAGCCAGCCATAGCCGACAGCGCCGACGTTCAGGATGTCCTTGGCGAAAATTGGGAGCAGGTAGGTTGCCGAGGCGAAGAACGTGGCGAAGAAGTCCAGCAGCATGCTGGAGTAGATCAGCGGCTGGCGGACAACGTAGCGCAAACCCTCGAGGGCGGAGTCCTTCAGCTCGCCTGGACTCCACAGCCGGCCGTTGGCGGGTCGGGCGAGCTCCTGGGTGACGGGGCCGATCGCCAGCAGCGCGAAGATCACCGCCAGGAAGCTGACGGCGTTGATGATGTAGACATACCCAACCCCCGCCGAGGCCAACACGGCCCCGGCCAGCACCGGGCCGATGATCGAGGCCAGATGGTAGATGGTGGCGTTGATGCCGAAGGCGCTGGGGAGCAGTTCGCGCGGCAGTAGGTTAGGGATCAGCGCCTGGCGGGCCGGCAGGTCGAAGGTCAAGACGGCCGACATCAAGGCGGTGATCAGGTAAATGCTCCACAGCTGGGCTCGGCCGCCGAGCGTCAGCAGGCCGAGCAGGAGCGCCAGCAGCGCCAGGGCGGATTGGGTTGCCAGAATCAACCCGCGCCGGTTGAAGCTGTCGGCGGCGACGCCGGCGATCACCGAGAACACGATCACAGGAACGATGTTGGACAGACCGACGCCGGCCAGGGCGATCGGCTGGCCGCTGAGGTCATGAACCTGCCACAGGACCGCCGTGGCCTGCATCCGCGATCCGGCGATGGACACCAACAGCCCCAGGCCAAGCAGGCGGTAGTTGCGGTAGCGAAGAGCCGGTGGGATCAATACGCGCCGTCCTGCAGTGAGGGATCGACCAAGCTGTGCAGGGCCTGGGAGGGTTCAACGCCAGCTCGCTGCCGTCAAGCGCCCCAGTCCCGTATGTCCAGGAAGTCGTAGCCAACGGTGCGGTTGCTCAGTTTGGCGATCGGAGGCAGCAAGCGTTTGTACTGGCTGCGCCGAATTCGCTCGACGACCTGGTGGACAAACGCCGCCGGGAAGCCCTGTTCGACGCACGCCTCCGGCGAGGTGCGACCATCGACCAGAAGCATGAGCAGCCGATCCACCTGCTCGTAGGTGAGGCCGAGCTCGCCTTCATCGGTCTGCCCCACCCAGAGATCGGCGCTGGGCGGCTTGGCGAGAATCACCTGGGGGACGCCCAGCGCACGCGCCAGCTGGCGGATCTGGGTCTTGTACAGATCGCCGAGCGGATTCAGGGCGCAAGCCGAGTCGCCGTACAACGTGGTATAGCCCAGCAGGATCTCCGTCTTGTTGCCGGTGCCGATCACCAGGCCGTGAAAGTCCGCCGACTGGTCGTACAGCAGGATCATGCGCAGCCGGGCAAACACGTTCCCGCGGCGGATGCTGTCGGCCTCTGGGACCAGGTCGAACAGGGCCTCGGCCATCGGTGTGACGGGGAGGGTCTTTTCCTGAACGCCGGTGGCGCGCACCACCAGCTCAGCATGCTCGTAGGACTCGGGCGCCGAGGTCTTGTACGGCATGCGCAGGGCGAGCACGTTTGCCGGACCGAGGGCCTCGGCCGCCAGGTAGCACGCCAAGGCCGAGTCCACGCCGCCAGAAAGGCCGATCACGCCGCGGGTGAGCCCGGCACGCTGTACTTCGGTCCGCAAGAATCCAACCAGGATCTCGCGGGCCAGATCGGTATGGAATGACAGATCGGGTGCCGATTCAGTCATGGCCACCTGCTTTGCGGCTGCCTACCCCCGGCAGGGATGGCTGGCCGGGGTTGGCAGCATGAATGCGCAGCCGTTCCCGCAGGGTGAGCGCTGTGCGTTCGTCGCGCAAGACCGGGACCCGAGCGCGAGTGCGGACCAGCTGAGCGAGGCCCAGGGCCTGCAAGGCGTATCCGGTCAGCGACAATGCGTGAGACAGGATCAGGTCTGCCCCCGAGTCCCTGGCCTGCGCCGCCAGAGCGAGATGCTTCTCAAGATTCCCTGGCAGGTCTCCCAGCCGGGAGTTGATCTGTTCCAGTGCGAGGGAGAGGTGGCTCATTGGGTCATCGGTTGGGGGCGGGTCTTCGGCGAAGCCCGAGGGCCAACAGCCCGAGGACCAAGGCCGCCGCCCAGGCAAGAGCGTCCAGGCGCATCGCGCCCCAGCGGGGAGCGGGATCTCCGCGCAGGAATGAGAGGGCCAGCCCGCTGAGGCTGAGGGTGAGCAGGGCGATGAGCGCCGGGACACCGGTCGGCAAGGAGGCGGTCGGCTTCCGCAGCAGAAAGAGCAGCGCCGCCAGGCAAGCCAGGGCGCCGGCCGCCTGGGTCGGCCAACGCGGCAAGCGCACTTGCATCAGGCTGGGCGAGACGGGGAGCCGCA
>JALHUE010000092.1 GCA_022866145.1 Anaerolineales bacterium
AGGAGTAGGTCGAGGCGTCCTCGGACCAGGTCACCCACCTGAACCGTCTGATTCTGACAGCCGTCGATGAGATCCTGGAGAAGTCATCCTTCCCGCCGATCATCATCCTTCAAGGAGATCATGGTCCGGCTGCCCATATGGTGTCAACACCGGTCGAAAACTGACCCACTTCCACCGGTCGAATTTTGACCCACCCCTCCGGCGGGGGGTCATTCGGCAGCCAGTGCCGTGGCCACCTTCACCTTGGAACCGATGAGTTACTTGTCTCTCAAGCGATAGGAGTCTCCCTTCAGGGACAGGATTTCGGCATGGTGCACGAGCCGGTCGATCATGGCAGCCGCGACGACCGCGTCGCCGAAGATCTCTCCCCAGGCGGTGAACGGTTTGTTGGAGGTCACGATCACCGAGCCGCGTTCGTAGCGGGAGGAGACCAGCTGGAAGAACACGTGTGCCTGCGGCCCAGTGCAGGCAGGTTGGCGGCCTCGGCATCGAAGGGGATGTAGCCCACCTCGTCGATGATGATCAGGCGCGTTCGCTCCAACTGGCGGAGGTAGGCCTCCAGATGCTTCTCGTGATTGGCTGCAGCCAGCCGCATCACCCATTGGGTCGCCGTGGCGAACTGCACCCGGTGGCCGGCCACGCAGGCCTTCATCCCCAGGGCCACCGCCAGGTGGGTTTTCCCCGTCCCCGGCGGACCGAGGAAGATCACGTTGTCGCGGGCCTCGATGAAGGACAATGTGGCCAGGTGCAGGACTACTTGCTGGCGCAGGCTGACCTGGTAGGCGAAGTCGAACTCCTCGACCGTCTTGCGAGCGGGGAAGTGCGCCGCCCGGATACGAGCTTCCCCGCCTTGGGCTTGTCGAGCCAGGACCTCATGATCGAGGAGCACCGTCAAGAAGTCTTCGTAGCTCCAACTCTCGTTGCGGGCTTGCTCGGCGACCCGGGACACGGCCTGGGCGATGCGAGGCGCCTTCATCTGGTGGATGAGGTAGGCTAGGTCGTTCATCGGGCCACCTCCTCCAGCAGGGCATCATAGACGGCCAGGTCGCGCTGCTCGACCTGCAGAGCGGCTTGCCTGGGGAGCTCCAGGCCAGGAACGAGATGGCGAGGCAGGACTGGCGAGGTCTCCTTGCGCACAGACCAGGGACGCTTCTGATGTTCGGGAAAGGTGATCACCTGATGATGCCCGAAACAGCGGGCATGCTGCGCCAGGAGATGGCCCTGGTCGTAGATGCGGACCGAGGTGGCATCCAGCTTGGCCCCCAGCCGTCTTCCGGCGAAAAGCAAGGGAATCGAGTAGTCGTTGGCATCCAGCCGGACGTAGCCCCAGCGGCTGGCCTTGGCGAAGAGGATCTCCTCGGCCTGGTAGGGCTCTTCGGGCAAGGCCATCAGCTGGCCCCGCTCGAGCTCGAACCGATCGATCGGGCGCTCGTCGAACCCCGAGTGAGTCCGGACGTTGCAGATCCCCTCCCGCCATCGATCGCCCTGAGCCTGCAGATCCTGCATGTCGGCAAACTTCCGCCCATACCAGAAGTTGTCCTTCACGTAGAAGATGGGCCGTTCGACCAGCCCCTTCTCGTGTGGCTCCCCGGGCCAAGTGGCCCAGGGCCGGAACCCGTAGCGATCGGCGAAGGGCAGGAACTGCGGATTGAAGGTCACCTCGGCCCCGCGCCGGTGCAGGACGACCGACTTGAGGTTGTCGTACACGATGGTGTGCGGGACCCCACCAAAGAAGGCCAGGGCTTCGGCATGGCATCTGAGGAAGTCCACCAGCCGCGTGCGGAAGGAGAAGATCACGGTCAGCATCCGGCTGTAGCCGAGAACCATGACAAACGCAGAGACCGGCCTCAGCTTCCCCAAGGCATCCGGGATGGGATCGGGCATCCGGGCCCAATCGACCTGACCGATCTCGCCCGGCGGATACACCGTGCGCTGGAAGGCTTGGATCGGCCGTGGACGAACCTGGTGAAGGTACGCGCGAAGGATCGTCATCCCTCCCGTGTAGCCCTCAGCGCTCAAGATCTCGCGCACCCGCACGGCCGAGAGGCGGGGATACTCTGCCAGCAGGTCCGCAATCCGACCCTTGAAAGGATCCAACTTCGAAGGCCCAGCTGTCCTCTGGTACTTCGGAGGCCTCTCCGACCTCAAGACCTCCCTTACCGTGTTGCGGGCCAGCCGAAGCTTCCGGCCTATCGCCCGGATCGACAGCCTCTCCACCCGATGCAATCGTCGCACCTCAGCCTAGACTTCCACGTTGACCATCCTCCCGCCTCCTCAGCCCCGTTCTGTCTGGGACTCAGGAGGCCTATCCTACCTTCCAGGAGGGGGGTCAATTTTCAACCGGTGATGCTGGGTCATTATTGAGCCGGTGGTGACAAGTGCTTTGCAGGCGCGCGATCCTGGCCTCCAGTGGGAACGCGATTCGAGATTCCGGGGTCTTCGCTCAGCCTCTCGCTGATGCTGACCCGGCTGGCGGGAGAGAGTCTCGCACTTCCCACTCACTTCTCGGTTCCCCTGG
>JALHUE010000093.1 GCA_022866145.1 Anaerolineales bacterium
GATGTGTTCGTTCACTTCTCCGCTATCCAGGGCGATGGCTACCGCGAGCTGCAGGAAGGGCAGCGGGTCGAGTTCGCGATTGCCCAGGGGCCGAAGGGCCTGCAGGCCGAATCGGTCACCATCCTGTAAACCAACCCGTACCCCGACGGAGCCCCCGGGAAGCCCCCGGGGGCTCTTTTGTTTGGCCCAGCCGCCGCAGGGCACAGGCGCTGGCTTGCGCGGAGGGATCCCCGCTGCACCGGAGGTCGGCGCGGCGGCGAGGAATAGCTCACAGATCGCCCTCGATCCCCGTCTTTCGGCCGGGCACTGGTGCCCCCCAGACGGCAGCCTGCGGGCGGGATCACTGGAGGCACCGGCCTCCCGCTGCTCTCACGGCCGATGCCGAGGGGAAGCCGTGTACACGGGGTCGAGCGCCCAACCAGGGAACGACCCGTCCTATCTCTCCGACGACCCCTCTCCTTCTCACGACTGCCCGAGTGCCTTCGGCCTGTGACTTTCCTCAATCGAGGTCGCCCCCCTTCGCTCGGGGAACGGGAACAGTCCGCTGGCGGTGGTCAGGCGGCCGAAATGCGGCTACCTCGGCCGGTTCCCTCGTCGCCTGCCACCGCTCCCTTGGGCCTCCCCCCGCTGGAATAGGACTTTGGGTCTACTCCTTGGGGTTGACACCAACCCCGCGACTGCCCTAGAATGAGGTCTGGTGGTCTGACCAGGATACCAGAGGGCGCATGCAGATCGAACACGTCGATCATCCGACTTTGACGGGGCAAGTGGCCGGACGGCTGGCGGCTTCCATCCTCGAAGGAGGCCTGCGGGCCGGCGAGCAGCTCCCGGCGGAGCGGGACCTGATGACGCGCTTCGGCGTCAGTCGGGCGACGTTGCGCGAGGCATTGAGGATGCTGGCCGAGCACGAGGTGCTCGAAGCCCGACCGGGCGTTGGCTGGTTCGTGCGCGACCCCGGCCAACGCCTCCTGCCCAAGGTGATGGCCCTGGCGCACGCCTACCGCCCCAGCCTGGCGGCCGACACCCAACCGGCCCGCCAGCCGCCCCCTGAGGGGCCGCGCCGCCTGACCGTGGTGGCCGAGAAGCCGCTGCGCATCCCCAACCTGCACACCGACCGCCTGGGGACGTTCGACTTCATCTCATGGTGGGAACGCGACAAAGTGCAGGCCGCAAGCGTGCTGGTGGTCGGTGCCGGGGCCCTCGGGAATGAGGTGGTCAAGAGCCTGGCCCTGATGGGCGTCGGCCACCTGTTCATTGTCGATTTCGACGTGATCGAGGCCGCCAACCTCAGCCGCTCGGTTTTCTTCCGCGAGGCCGACACCGGGAAGGACAAGGCGCCTATCGTCGCCGCCCGCGCCAAGGCCCTCAACCCACAGGTTCGCCTGCAGTACCTGCAAGGGGACGTGACGACCGGCCTCGGCCTGGGCGTTGTCCGGCGGATGGACGTGGTCATCGGCTGCCTGGACAACCGGGAGGCCCGCCTGGCGCTCAATCGCTTCTGCTACTGGATGGGCAAGCCCATGGTCGATGGCGCCATCCAGGAATTGCTGGGCCTGGTGCGGGTCTTTGTCCCCGGTCAAGGGGCGTGCTTCGAGTGCACTCTCACCGAGCAGGCCCGCCGAGAGATGTCGCTGCGCTACTCGTGCCCGCTGCTGGCCCGCCACAACATCCTGCAGGGCAAGGTCCCCACCACGCCGACGATCGCCTCGATCATCGGATCGATCCAGGCCCAGGAAGCCCTCAAGCTGATTCATGCCATGCCGGTGGAGGCGGGCAAGGTCACCCACTTCAACGGTCTGACCAACGAGATGCACACCACTGCCTACGTGGCGCGGGAGGACTGCGAAAGCCACTGGACCTACGGCGAGGTCGTCGAGCTCCCTGCCCGGGCCCGGAGCACCCGCCTGCGGGACATGCTTGAAGTCGCCCGCCGCGACCTCGGACGGGAGGCGGTCATCGAACTGGACAACGAGTTGCTCCTCAGCTTGACTTGCCCGCGCTGTCAGACCGTCGAGGAGGTCATCCGTCCGCTGTCCGAGGTCAGCTTCGAAGCCGGCCATTGCCCGGGCTGCGGTCTGCTGCGGGACACGGCCATGACCCACCTGATCACTGGCAGTGAAGCCTACCTCGATCGCACCTTGTCCAGCATCGGTGTGCCGCCGTTGCATGTCCTGCGCGCCCACAACGGCAAGGAGTATCGCTTCTACGAGCTAACCGGCGATTTGCCGGAGGCGCTCCATTTCAGTGACTTCGAGGCCGGTCCGCCGTTGGCTGGCGAGCCTGAGGCCTCCCAGCGTATCCGGCTTGGAGAGCAAGTTGAAGCCTCCTCGGCTGCGGCCAACCCGGCGCAAGGGCGTATCGTCTTCGGCCGGCAGGCTGGGGAATGAGCTCCTCCCCCCACCCCCGCTCTTCGGAATCCAGGCAGGGAGCGGCGCCGGCGATCCCGCGCTGGGTGGGGATCGTGTTCCCGATCGGTCTGGCAGCGGCGGCCGCACTGGTCGTCGTCGCCGGCGCCAACCGGGTGCTGCACCCGGCGGTCCTGCAGGCCGCTACGGCGGCGGCCCTCGGCCTGTTCACCGGCTTCCTCACCCGCTGGAGCGTCCGCGGCCGATCGCTGGCCGTGCAGTGGTGGATCGCAACCGGGGCATCCACGATCTGTCTGCTCGCCGTCGGGCTCGTCTCGGGTGGGAGGAGCGGCATCGCCCCGCCATTGGTCGGCTCCGCCGGAGTGCGCCTGGCCGAGCTGGCCGGGCTGTCGCTTGCCGGGGCGTGCTCGTTTCTGGCCCTGCGCTACCGCCGCCCACGCCCGGCACGCCCGCCTCGGGCCAGCCTGAGGCAGCGGGCCCAAGCCGGCTTGCGCCACGGCTGGCAGCGCTTGTCGCCGGCGGTCGCCTGGCGCGGGCTGCGCCTCGGACGCGAGCAGACCCGGCCGCGGGCCGCGAGCTCGCCCAGGCCTCAGCCGGCTGCCGCCTCACCGGGCGCATCCCGCCCACGGACCGCTGTCGCAAGCGCCGGCAGCAAGCCCTCCGCCAGAACCCAGCCGGCGAAGCGTGGCCAGCAGAAGGCTGCCCTGCCGGCGGTGCGCGCTGCCCGCCGGGCAGCCAAGCGCGGCGTCCGGTTCACCGGGGCCGAAGACGCCCGCTGCCCCTACTGTCTCGAGCCGGTGCAGCCGAATGATCGGCGCGGGTCGAAGGTCTGTCCGATTTGCCACACCCGGCACCATGCCGACTGCTGGGCTGTAACCGGGGTCTGCCAGATGGCCCATCTCTACGCTGATGACCCCGTCAGGCACCAAGGAGCCGACCGATGACCGACCTGGCCGTCACGATTGTTCTTCCCAACGGCGGCGCTCGTAGCGCCGAGATGCCGGATGATGTCAGCGTGCGCGATCTGATGGCGGAGCTGACCTCCCTGCTCAAGCTCCCCACCCTCGGACCGGACGGGCGGGCGATGAGCTACCGGATGGACAGCAAGGCACTGGGCCGCGAACTGCGCGAGGACGAGACCCTGGCGCAGGCGGGCGTCCCCGCGAATGACCGCCTGATCCTGACGGCCGACATCACTGCCGGGGCGACCCCCGTCGAACAAAGCCCGCGCCTGCGCCGGCTGCGCGGCGACCACGAGCGGATGGTCGAGCTGGCGGCGCGCAGCGACTTGATCCGCTTCGAGGCCCGGTCGGAACGCCCTGGCTGGCCACCCGAACGCTACATTCTCACCTTCGACTGCAAGGGAATCGCATCGGTGGATCGGCAGGGCCGACCCAAGTACTCCGAACATCACCAGGTGGAGATCTACCTGCACAGCCAGTATCCCCAGCGTTGGCCCGGGATGAAGTGGCTGACCCCCATCTGGCATCCAAACATCAACCACCTCAACGGCAGCGTGTGCATCGACGTTGCCTGGTGGACAGCGGGCCGCTCGTTGGACCGGCTGGTGATCATGCTGGGCGAGATGATCCAGTACAAGAACTACCACGATGACCCGACCCAGCCTCCATTTCCCTGGGACGTGGAGGCGGCCCGTTGGTGCCGGCAATACCGCAGCCAGCACCGGAACGTCTTTCCCGTCGACCGCCGCGAGCTGTTGCGGCCGGAGCGGGTCAAGCTGGCCGACCCGGTGTCGCCCAAGACTCGACCCCGGGTCCGACTGAAGTGACCGCGGCCGGAAGGGCGCGGTCGGCAAGTGTCGGCAGATTGCGCACGACCGATCAACCAAGAATTAGGAGGCAGACGCCATGACCGACTCAACCAAAGACGAAACCCGGACCTCAGAGCTCTCTGTGACCATCGTGCTTCCCTCCGGCGGCAGCCGGACGGCGGACGTGCCGCGGGATGTCCCGGTGCGTGAGCTGATCCCGGAACTCACGACCTCGCTCGGCCTGCCCACTACCGGGCCCGACGGCCGCCCGACCAGCTACCGCCTGGACAGCAAGGCGCTCGGGCGCGAACTACGCGAAGAGGAGACCCTGGCCTTGGCTGGCGTCCCAGAAGGCGATCGTCTGATCATCACCGCCGACGTCACGGCGGGATAGCTGCAGGCTGCATCCAATCTCGCCTCGGGCGCACGCTGCGCCGGGCGGGGGTAGAACAGGTGGGTATGCTGTCGGACTCTGGGCGCATCCGGATGGGCGCCATACAAGCCATCGAGCCGGCGAGCGGTCACATGCCGCTGCAGCGGGCGCGGCGCTGGCTGTCGGCGTATGACAGCTCTCGCCCCGCTCCGGCGTTGCGGGTGTTCATGACGCCCTCGGCCTATGTCCGCTGCTGCGCCCATGCTGGAAGCGACCTAGGGCACGAGGTCGGCGGCGCACTTGCCGGCCGCTGGAAGGCGGACACGGCCACTCGTCAGCCGTACCTGGTGATCGAGGCAGTGCTGCCGGCGCGTCATACCCGCCAGGGGCCCGCCTTCCTGACCTTCACCCAGGACAGCCTTGTGGCGCTGAATGACGAGCTTGACGAGCGCTACCCGGGGCGGCGGATGGTCGGCTGGTATCACACCCATCCGCGCATGGGCGTCTTCCTCTCCGATCACGACGTGTGGATCCATGAGCATTTCTTCTCGGAGCCGTGGCAAGTGGCGCTGGTGATCGAGCCGGTGTCGCGGGCGGGCGGGTTCTTCGTTCGGAACGCGGCGGGCGCTCTGGACCCACACTCCTACTCCGGGGTTTACGAGCTGCTGCGGGACGGGCGCGGCAGCGTGATGGTGTGGAGCAATCTCAGTCAAGCAGTAGGGGATTTCGAGAAAGGAGGCGCAGCGTGAGCCGACCCATGCGCACGTACTACTACGCCGTGGCAGGCGCCATCGGAGGCTTGATCGCCTGGCGCCTGAGCGACCTGGTTGGCCTATCCTTCACCGTCAACCTGTACCTGAATGAAATCATCGTCGGCGGCCTGATCGGGCTCAGCATCGGACTGCTGATCGGCGCCACCGAGGGCATTGTGACCCTCAGCCCTCGGCGCGCCGCGCGCTCGGCACTGATCGCCGCTCCGATAGGGCTGCTGGCGGGGGCGTTGGCCCTGCCGTTGAGCGAAGCCGCTTTCCAGGCCATGGGCGGTGAGGCTGTGGGCCGCGTCCTGGGTTGGGCGCTCTTCGGCCTGCTGATCGGACTGGCCGAGGGGGCCAGCGGCCGCACCCAGAGCTGGAAGGGCGCCCTGGGGGGTGCACTGGGCGGCGCCTTGGGCGGCGCGCTGCTGGTTGCCTCGCAACAACGACTCGACAATCCGATGCTCGGCAAAGCCATGGGTCTGGTCGTCCTCGGCGCCTGCGTCGGAGCCTTCATCGCCTTGATCAGCGTCCTGCTTTCCAGGGC
>JALHUE010000094.1 GCA_022866145.1 Anaerolineales bacterium
CAGCGCGCTCCCCCGGCAGGAGCCTGAGTCCGTCGAAATCGCGTTCGATGTCGGCTAGACGCCGGCAGCGGATGCACAGCGGGTGGTGGTGAGGCTTGGGGTTTGTGTCCTAGCGCCTGCCACCCCGCCCCGAGTCCTCAACCGGAATCAACTCGCCAAAGTCGACCAGCTGGCGTAGCGTGTTGTAGACCATGGTGCGCCAGACATCCGGCATTGACGAGGCGACCCGCCGGTCCACGTCGTCGGCGTCCGGATCCCCGTGCTCCGCAGCCAGCCGTTCGACGATCGCCCGGCGCCGAGTCGTCACCTTCAGCGCCACGTTGGCGCAGCTTCTTGAGGGCTTCATCGACAGTATGCATGCTCACGTTCCTGGACGATGACCCGTAAGCAGTGGTCTATCGTAGTCATTATAGATCAGTCTGGTGTGATGTCGGGGCCGGCTGGAGAGGCGTCAGCCGAGGTGGAGTGGCGGCATCTGCGGTGACCGGGAAATGGTCTGGCATTTGAGAGTCGCCGCTGGCCCGTCTGGCGTGCTCGTTGGTCCGGGGAGCTCGCCCTGCGGGGGATTGGAGCCCAAGTTTCGCCTTCGGTGGTGTACACACAACCTGGCGCTTCACCACACTGACAAGGCAGCGAGGCGATCGAATGGGCATACCGAGCTGAGGAGGCGGGTAGCAGGTCAAGATGCCATACGCACGCCGCAGACCGATGGACTGCCGCTACGTAGTTCCTTCACGGCCTGGGTGCCGCGCTGATAGACTGCATTCACCTCAAGCGATGAGCGATCCCTATGGCGCTGCGGCACAACTTGAAACAGATGCTTGACGCGGTCAACCTGTCGCCGCCCACAACGGAAACCCCGCCGCCTGTGCCATTGGTTTCGGGCTCTTGATCGATATCCTGATGGGAGGTTCCCTGACAGGCGCATCGATGAATCCCGCCCGGTCGTTCGGGCCGGCGCTTGCGATGATAAACTTCGGGCAGCCTTGGATCCACTTCTTCGGACCTGCCATCGGCGGCGTCATCGCCGGGCGGTTGTACGAGCGGCTGTATATCAAGGGACCCCGAGGCGCAACCCTCGCAGGCAGCCCGTCTGGGCCCGGCCAGGGGGACAGCCAGCCCTGAGCCGCAGTCGGTACGAATCCCACAGGGAGCAGATGTCGGGCCTTACCACGGAAGTCCTCGTAATTGGCGGTGGAGCGACCGGGCTGGGGGTCGCCCTCGACGCTTGCGTGCGAGGGATGCAGGTCGTCCTCGTGGAGAGAGGCGATCTCGGCCAGGGGACCTCCGGCCGGTACCACGGCCTGCTGCACTCCGGCGGGCGCTACGTGATCACCGACCCCGCCTCCGCCCGCGACTGCGCCCTCGAGAACACGGTCCTGCGACGGATCGCACCCTCCACCATCGAGGATACCGGCGGTCTGTTCCTGTCGGCAGCGCCCGATCCGCCCGAGTTCGCCGATCGCTGGCTGAATGCGTGCGCTGCCACCGGCGTGCCAGCCGAGGAACTCTCCCTGGAGTACGTCTTCCGCCTCGAGCCGGCCCTCGCCCGCGACCTGCAGCGCGCGTTCCGCGTCTCCGATGCCAGCCTGGATTCCTTCGACCTGCTGCACCTGCTGGCTGACACCGTGCGCTCCGCCGGCGGGCAGATTCTCACCCGCCACCCGGTCGAGAAAGTGCTTGTCGAAGGTGGCCGCGTGGTCGGGGCGGCCCTCCGACCCGGGCCCGATGGCGTCGACCAGGTACGCGCGGAAGCTGTCGTCAACGCCGCCGGTCCATGGGCGGGACGGATCGCGGCCAGCGCCGGGGCTGAGATCCCCATCGCCCTGGGGAAAGGCGCGATGCTCGCCCTCGCCGCTCGACCAGTCCACACCATCCTCAACCGCTGCAAGATGCCCTCCGACGGAGACATCGTTGTGCCGGTCGGGACCGTGGCGGTGCTGGGGACCACCGACAAGCCGGTCGCTTCGCCCGACGATATCTCGATCGCCCCATGGGAGATCGACCTGCTGCTGGCGGAGGCCCGCTTCCTGTTGCCCGACGTGTACCAGATGCGTCCCCTGCGTGCCTGGTCTGGCATCCGCCCGCTATACCGGCCGCCGAGTCCCGCTGACGATCCCACGCGCTTGCTGCCTCGGGCACACACAATCATCGACCATGGCCGGCTCGGCCAGGCCGATGGGCTGATCAGCATCTTCGGTGGAAAACTGACAACCTACCGCAAGATGGCCGAAGAAGCCGTGGATCTCCTATCGGCCCGCCTGGGCAACCGGGCTGGCTGCACCACCGCCACAACTCCCCTTGAGCCTCTCGACACACGTCGGCTGCACGCATTGCCGCGCCGTTTGCAGCAGGCGGAGGATCCCGAGTCCTCATCTTTCAGCACCGGCATTGTCTGCGAATGCGAACTTGTCACCCAGCAGACGCTCGATGACGCCATTCGCAAGGCTGAGGCGCCGGCTCTCGACGACCTACGGCGGGACACGCGCTTGGGCATGGGGCCGTGCCAAGCTGCGTTCTGTGCCTACCGCGCCGCCGGCAGGATGGTTGCCCTGCGATCGGATGCCCTCGCCGACGGCGGTCTGGGTGCGTTCCTGCAAGAACGATGGCGAGGAGTCCGCCCGCTTGCCTGGGGTCACACCCTGCGTCAGCTCGAACTCGACCGCCGGATCGCCCTCGAGCTGTTGGGTGTAGAAACCCAGGAGGCCACCCCCGATGGCTGACCTGGTGGTCGTCGGCGCCGGGCTGAGCGGTCTGTTCGCGGCAACGATCGCCGCAGCCAAGGGCGCGCAGGTCATCCTGGTGGCTCAGGGGCGAGGCGGGCTGTCCATCAGCCACGGGTGCATTGATGCTCGGGCACAGGAACGGGCCCCTGGCGAAGCCAGCCATGGCCTGCCCCCTCACCCGCTGGCGCTGACCGGCATCGGCGTTCTGCGCTCTGCCTGTGCTCAGCTGCAGACACTGCTGAGCGCGGCGGAGTTGCCCTACTTCGGCAGCCTCGATGCCCAAGTCGAGACGTTGACGCCGCTTGGCCGCCGCCGGCCGACGCAGTTCGCCCCGGCCAGCCTGAAGCTCCCACAACCGCGCCTGAGCGATCGCGCCGCCATCGCCGGGATTGAAGGCTTTCGGGATTTCGTCCCGGCGCTGACGGTCCGCGGCTTGGCCGCCTGCGGCGAGACCCCTGCCTTGCTGTCCGACCTCCCCTTGCCTGGGAGTCCTCCACGCAGAGACCCGTATGCCACAGATGTGGCCCGCCTCCTCGAAGACGACCTGGACCTCTCCGAGCTGTCCCGGCTCTGGCGGCCGCGCCTGCTGGGGATCGAAATGCTTGGCCTTCCGGCCGTCCTCGGCCTCACCGATCATAGTCGTGTGAAGTCGGAGCTTGAGTCGGCGCTCGACCTTCCCATCTTCGAAATCGCTACTCTCCCGCCCAACCTGCCAGGCCTTCGCCTCGAAGCTGCCCTGCGCCGGGCAGCGCTCCGGGCCGGGGTCACCTTGATTGAGGGGGCAAGAGTCCTCGGCCGGCTCGAAGGTGGCACCTCAGCTAGACACGCCCTGGGTGTCGTGGCGGAGACTGCGGGCGGCGGGCGGTTCCTCTCTGCCGGCAACATCCTGCTGGCCACGGGCGGGGTGCTGAATGGCGGCCTGGAAACGGATATTCACGGTCGGATCCGCGAGTCGGTATTTGAGATCCCCGTTGCTTCCATTCCGCGGCGAGAAGACTGGGTCGGTCCGGGCCTGGCGAGTGCGCATGCCTACACCCACTTCGGCGTTCGAGTCAACGACCAGATGCAGCCGGTTGACGCCGCCGGAGAGCGGTTCGCCGCCAACCTGTACGCTGCCGGCGGGGTGATTGCCGGGCCCGATCGCAGCCTAGGGGCCTGCCGCCAAGGGATTGACCTGGCGACCGCCTACCGTGCTGTCGAGGTCATCCTGGGATGACCCGCCCAGGGCCGAGCGCCGACCTATGCCTGAAATGCAATATTTGCACAGCGGCCTGCCCTGTAGCCGCGGCCACTGACCTGTTCCCGGGACCCAAGGCAGTCGGCCCGCAGGCCGAGCGCTACCGCCACCCCCGCCTGGCAACGCCGGACGCCTCGGTCACGTGGTGCTCCGGGTGCGGCACCTGCTCCCGCGTCTGTCCACACGGGGTTCACGTCGCCGAGATCAACATCGTCGCCAAGGCGCGTCTGGTCGAGCATGCCGGCTCGCCCTTGCGCGACCAATTCATCTCCCGGCCGCACTGGCTGGGCGCGATGGCCGGGCCGCTCGCGGCAGTAGCCAATCCGCTCCTCCGTCAGCGATGGGCGCGTCAGGCACTGGGCGCTGTGCTGCACATCCACCCGGAGGCGCCGATGCCGGCCTTTCAGCGCCGCAGCCTGCAGCGCCAAATCGGCCCACGCAGGGTGCGCACGCCGCAGGAAGCACGCGCAGCTCGCGGCCAGGCCGTCGCCTACTTCCACGGCTGCAGCGCCGAGTTCTATGAACCGTCGCTGGGCCTGCTCACTCTCCGCCTGCTCGAGCACCTCGGGCTGCAGCCCGTAGTCCCTCCACAGACCTGCTGCGGGCTGCCGCTGCAATCCAACGGGCTGTTCGGCGCAGCCCGGGCCCAGGCCACCCGCAACGCCCGCTCGCTGGCGCCCTTCGCCCGCGCCGGGATCCCGATCCTCGGAACCTCAACTTCGTGCACGCTGGCTCTCAAACACGACTACCGCGCGATCCTCGGGCTGGAGGGAAGCGATTTCGACGACATGGCCGCCGCTACGTACGACGTGTTCGAGTTCCTTGTCTACATTCGCCCGGACTTGCTGCGCGACCGCCCCTTGGCCCCGCTGTCGGCGCGGGTGTTGTATCACCCGCCCTGCCAGCTCAAGAGCCACAACATCGGCACACCGGCCATCCAGGTCCTTCGCCAGATCCCGGGTCTCGAGATCGTCCTTTCCGAAGCCGAGTGCTGCGGGGTGGCGGGCACGTACGGATTGAAGAGTGAGAAGTTCCCGGTTGCGCGGCGTGTGGGCGAGCCCCTGCTGGCCCAGATCGAGCGCCTCCGGCCTGACCTGGTGCTCACGGACTCGGAGACGTGCCGCTGGTGGCTCGCCGGTCTTTCGGGGCAGCGGCTGGTCCACCCGATGGAGGTCCTGGCGGCCTCGCTCGGGCTGACCGACCTCGGTCTAGGCTGAAGCCGGATCGGTTGCCCAGGCCGAGGCTCGAGCGGAGAGGTGTGCATTCGATGAGGGTGCTGCGACCAGAAACGATTCTCTATAACGCCAGGGTTCGGACGCTCGATCCCGAAATGGAAATCGCCTCCGCCGTGGCGGTTTCCGACGGGCTCGTCCTGGCCTGCGGTGAGGATTTGCCGGTGCTCGCACTGGCCTCGGCCGGGACGGAGAAAGTCAATCTGGGCGGACGCACCGTGCTGCCGGGATTGATTGATGCCCACATCCACCTGGAGCTGTATGCTCAGGCCCTCGAGCGAGTCGATTGCGAGACGGCATCCATTGAGGAATGCCTGCGCCGCGTTGCTCACCGCGCCGGTGCCCTGCCTCCAGGTTCCTGGATTCTCGGCCACGGCTGGAATCAGAACGTGTGGGGGCGCTACGGGGAGCTGCACGAACTGGATGCTGCGACTCCCCACCATCCAGTCTTCTTAGCCGCCAAGTCACTGCACGCAGCCTGGGCAAACTCACGGGCGCTGGCGCTGGCGCACCTCCAGGACGAGTCCCCTGATCCGCCGGGAGGCAGCCTGAGCCGCGATCCATCGGGGAAGCTCAACGGGCTGCTGTTCGAAGCTGCAACCCAGGTCGTGCGGGATTGCATCCCACAGCCGACCCTGGACACCCTCGTCGAGAGCCTAAGCGTCGCTCAGCATCAGCTGTGGGCAGTTGGCATCACCGGGGTGCATGACTTCGACGGCCCGCGCTGCATGGCCGCGGTCCAGCTCTTGCGCGAGTCCGGACGTCTGGGACTACGGGTCCTCAAACACCTGCAGGCGGGCTCCCTCCGCCCTGCGCTCGAACTCGGCCTGCGCAGCGGGTTTGGAGACGACTGGCTGCGAATCGGGAATCTGAAGCTGTTCGCCGATGGCGCCCTTGGGACGCGGACGGCGGCCATGATCGAGGACTACGCTCAAGACCCGGGAAACCGCGGCATGCTCCTGCTGGATACGGAGGCGATCATCGAGACCGGCCTGTCCGCAAGGGCCGGAGGCATCGGCCTGGCGATCCACGCCATCGGCGATCTGGCCAACCACCACGCATTGGAGGCAGTGCTGCGACTGCAGCGTGCCGGCCCGCCGCCTGCGTTGCCCTACCGGATCGAGCACCTGCAGCTGCTCCACCCCCAGGACTTCGTCCTGGCCGCTGAGGCAGGGCTGATCGCCTCGATGCA
This sequence comes from Anaerolineales bacterium, assembly GCA_022866145.1. Classification (NCBI taxonomy): domain Bacteria; kingdom Bacillati; phylum Chloroflexota; class Anaerolineae; order Anaerolineales; species Anaerolineales bacterium. The sequence goes on from JALHUE010000094.1 coordinate 6,388, forward strand.
GCCAATCCACGCGCCCTCGGACATGGAGATGGCCGAAAGGCATTGGGGCTCGCGCACGGCCCACGCCTATGCTTGGAAAGCGTTCGATTCCCTTCGGGTTCCGTTGGCCTTCGGCTCCGATGCGCCGGTCGAGAGCCCCAATCCCTTCTGGGGCTTGCATGCCGCCGTCGCCCGCTCCGATGGGCGCGGCGTGCCCTGGCATTCGGAACAGGCCCTGGACATGAGTACCGCCTTGAGGGCCTATACCCTGGGGCCGGCGCTGGCGGCTGGCATGGGGCGCCGACAAGGGAGGCTGCGCCCAGGCTGCCTTGCCGATCTGATCGTGCTCGACAGCGACCCACTGACCGAGCCGGTCGAGGCGGTCAGGGAGATGCTCCCGGCGGGCGTGATGGTCGGTGGTGTTTGGCGGACCCGCCAGTTCTAGAGTGCGGAACCGGGCGCCGGGATCTTGAAGCGCCGCCGGTCGCCCTCGCGGACGGTCAGTCCGGTTGCGTCGAGGTGCTCCATCAGCGCCAGCGCATACTTGCGGGTTGTGCCGAACAGATCTCGAACCTCGGCCACGGTGATCCCGGCCTCCGGCTGTGTGGCCTGGACCAGGCGATCAAGCATCTCGGCATAGGTGTTTCCGTCGAAGAAGACCTCGGCCGACACCTGCACTAGGTTTCTGCTCTCCAATTCAAATTGGAACAGATCGTCTCCAAGCATCGCCCGGGCGTCTTTGACCGACATCGGCGAGAACCTGTACGTGGCCACCTCCCGGAGGAAACGATCCAATAGGTCTCGCTGCGATGAGGTGAGCGTGGGAATTGCCCCGGCTAGCCGGATGCGAACCCCATCCCGCTCGAGAATTCCTTGCCGTTCCGCCACATCCAGCGTCGCCGCAAACAGCTTTGCCTCTACTCCCGCCTTGCTGCGCAGCTCCTCTTTCGGCATGCCGAAGCGAAGGGGATAGTTGCGCCGGTAGTCCGCCAGAACGTCCTGCATCGCCTGCCTAGCTCGAAGGTAGCTGCTCTCAGCCATCAGCATGGGCTCGGACCCTGGACCCGGCAACTGGATCAGCTGACCGTCTCGCTCCAGACCGGCGATTGTCCCGGAGGCGATCTCATCGGAGACCCCGGCTACCCGCCGAATCTCCTGCGGCGGCGCCGGCCCCAAGCGCACCGCGCTCTCCAACAATCGGTCGGCCGCTTCGGATGAGAGCAGGCGGTCTAGTGAAGCGAGGAGCCCGGCGTCGCCTCGCCGGTGCCGCCGGCCCGGCTGCAGGTCGGCAATGCGACCCCCGGCGACCGTGCACGAGGGTGACGGCCGCCGCAGAACGAATCGGTCGCGCGGGCTGGCAACGAGCGGAACTTCGAGTTCCAGCTGGGCCCAGCCACCCTCCCCCGGGCCGAGGCGGTCGGCCTCAAGCAGGCGCAGCCTGCCCATCCGGCGAGCTGTCCCATGAAACACTTTGACAGCTTCGCCGTGCTTCAGGCCCCCCTGCGCAGAAGGAAGCACCTCCACCCGCACGTCGATCCGGCTCGAGGCCGGGTAGACGCCAGGTGCCATCAGGACATCTCCCCGCTGCACATCCGAGGCTTGTACCCCAGCCAGGTTGACGGCCAGGCGCCTTCCCGGATCCGCGACGGTCAGCCTTTCCCCATGGGTCTGCAGGCCGCGAATTCGGGCTCGTTGTCCGCCTGGCGCGATTTCGATTTCCTGGCCCGGGCTCAGCCTGCCGTCGGTCAGCGTGCCGGTGACGACGGTGCCGAAGCCTTCCATGGAGAACACTCGGTCGACCGAGAGCCGTGGCCGTCCGAGGTCAACCCGGGGGACTGCGCCTGCCAGCGCGCCCGACAGCTCGGCGCGCAGGCTGGTCAGCCCTTCCCCCGTAGCCGAGGACACGGGCACCTGCGCCATCGCCGGCAACCCTGCCGAGCGCAACAGCGCCGCCACGTCTTGTTGGACGAGCTGCAGCCATTCCGGTTCGCGTACCAGGTCGGCCTTCGTCAGGGCGACCACGCCGCAGGCCACGTGCAGCAGGCCCAGGATCTCGGCGTGCTCGACGGTCTGCGGCCTCGGGCCTTCATCGGCGGCGACCACAAACAGAACGGCGTCGATACTCCCCAGGCCGGCCAGCATGTTTTCGATGAAGTCCTCATGCCCAGGGACATCGATGATCCCGATCGGGTCACCGTCAGGCAGCCTCGCCCAGGCGAAGCCCAGGTCGATCGTCATCTGACGGGCTTGCTCCTCTTTCAGGCGATCGGGGTCGATCCCGGACAGCGCTTTCACGAGCGCCGACTTCCCGTGGTCGACATGCCCTGCCGTGGCAACCACATGCACGGTCGCTCGCCGCTCCTTCCACCCGCCCGGCAGCCCGCGGGACTACCCTTGCCGGCTCTTGTCAATCCCCGAGGCCCAATGCTGCAGGGCCGTCAACATCTCACTCAGCGCCTGCAGCTGGGTCTCCTCGAGCGACCCCAGCTGCCTCTCCAGTCGAGCGAGGACCTCCGCCGCGGTCTCGCCGGCCGCATTGGACTTCTCGTGGCGCCTCAGGTGGTCGCGCCATTGCTCATCGACCGTCAGACGATAGGTGTTCCAGCGTTTCTGATCATCCCCCTGGAAGCGCGCCCACTCGGTCTTCAGCCGTTCGTCGCCCAACCGCTGCAGCTCCGCAATCTCGCCCGCCCGGCGCTGCAGAAGCTCCAACCCCGCTTCCACGTCCATGCGCAGCTGCACCATCAAGCGTTGGGTTTCTTCATAGGCGGCCGCCCGCTCTTCCATCTCGGCCGCCCGCTTCTCCATGTCTGTGAACTTGCGCTCCTGGTCTTTCCAGCCCTTGTCGACCTCGACCATGCGCAAGCCTTGCTGCTCGATCCACAGTGTTTGGAGTTCCTTTCGCTCCCGTTCGCTGCCAGCCAGGTCCGTCAGCTTGACCTCGATGCGGCGGATGCTGTCGTCCAGAACGTCCACCGAGCCACGCACCCCCTCCGTGCGCACCCGCAGGTCCGAGGCTTCCGCCTGCAACTCAGCGATCTTCCGGCTGTCGCTCTGGTGGCCGGCCTCAAGCGACTCGACCGAGCGGGCACGCTGTTCGTCCCTTCCCGCCAGCGCCTCGACTTGTTTGGCCATTGAGTCGTAGGTCCGGCTCAGGCGTATTTCCTCATCCCTCCGACCGATCAGCCATTCCTCGACCGCGTTGAGCTTGAGCAGCTCTTGCCGAAATCCCTCCAGGGCACGCGCCATTTCCTCCCTTTCCGATCGACGCCCATACTCGAGCTGCTTCTCGCGATCGCTCCGCCGTTCCTCGCCCAGGCTGATCTGGTGGGCCACCTCCTGGCGGTGCTTCGCCACGGCCTCGTCGAACTTGCCGATCCGGGCCGCCAGCGCCGACAAGCGTGCCATCTCGGCCGAGATCTCCTGAAGCTGACGCCCATGGGCCGCCGAGGCCCCCTCCAGACCCTCCAGGCGCGAGGCCAGGCTGCGGATTTGGTCCGAATCCTTGCGCCGCTGATCGTCCATCCAGGCGAGCTTCTGTTCCATCGAATCGGCAGCCATTTCACAACTCCCGAGGGCTGGCGGATTATAGTCTGAGCAGCCTTGAGCGACTACGCGAATAGCGCTTGCAGCCCCGAGATCACCCCAATGATCAGCGGGTATACCAGCTGCGGGAACAAGCCGAGCAAGAGTACTATCACCACTCCACCGACCGCCAGGCCGCGCGCGATCGTGGTCAGTTGCGGCCCTGGCTGCCTGGCCGCCCCTCCGGCGAACATCACCGCCAGCCACTGGATCCCGGCCACGACTCCCAATACGACCCCCGCCGGCACACACCACCACGCCGGACTCCCCTCTCGCAACAGGTGCGCCGTCAGGCCCCACTTGCCCGGGAAACCTGCCGTCAGGGGAAACCCCGCGATCGAGAGCACGCCCGCCAGCGTAAGGATAGCGGGAAGGGGCATAACGAACCCCATCCCTCTCAGGTTGCGCAACTCATCCGTGCCCGTCCGGGCTGTGAGGAGCG
>JALHUE010000095.1 GCA_022866145.1 Anaerolineales bacterium
ATGATCTTCTTCTCGACCAGGTTCATCAGGTCGGGCATCAGATCGCCCCTGAACTTGTTGCCTTCGAATTCGAAGGCCAAATACGACATCGGTCCAAGATCCATGGATTTGCCTCCTGACAGAGATCCCCTGTTGGGGGTGGGCTGGTGAAGCTAGGGAGCGCCCCAGGATGTACTGGCATTGTACTCCAGTTTCCTTACCCTTAAAGTCCCAATTCGGGCCAGGGCGGGAAATGCCCGAAGGCCGACCCTCACGAGTAGCCCTAGACTCCGTCAAGTTGACCGTCAGTCAAGTCGGATCAAGAGTCAATGGACGAGAACGGACGGTCCGGCAGGTTGTCTAGCGCCCGGTAGACAAGTCGCGCGGGGTATTCGTCCGGAAGAAGCGGATCCTTAGTCGCCCCGCTCGCTCAGGATGACATGCGGTGAGGCGTCACCCTGAGCGAAGCGAAGGGTCCGCTGGTCACGTAGCGAGCGGCTCGTCACGCGAAGCGCGCGGCGTCTCTTCTGGCGGAAACAACAGATCCTTCGCTCGCTATGCTCGCTCAGGATGACATCGCCCCATGTCACCATGAGCGCAGCGAAGGGTCTGCTGATCGCGCGGAGGGTAGCCGAGCTCCGCGAGGGGCCAGAAGCAGATCCTTCGCTCACTGCGCTCGCTCAGGATGACATTGCCGTAATGTGTCACCCTGAGCGCAGCGAAGGGTCTGCTGGTCACGGAGCGTCCTTTTCGGCGCTCAAGTCCTCCCATGTCGGATTGACGGATTCGATAAGCGCGACCTTCCTGGCTCGCAGCCAGCCCTTGAGCTGCTTCTCCCGGGCGATTCCCGCCTGCACATCGTCCGCCTCTTCGAGGTACACGAGGCGGTCAATCCGGTACTTGCTGGTGAAACCGGGGACCAGGAGGTGCTTGTGCTCATGGAGCCGACGCGGCAGGTCGTTCGTCATTCCGACGTACAGGGTTCGCGACCGGTTCGCAACGATGTAGACGAAGTAGGTCCTCGGCTGCACGCCAGCCCCTGTCTGACGGTGGTACGCGGATTTGGACCAGCAGATCCCTCCGCCCCCATGCGGCCTCGGGATGACACTGTCGGGCGTACCCGTCATCCCGAGCGCAACGAGGGATCTGCTGTGCCCTCGTCTAACCGCCCCCGCGCTCCTACTGCCGCATCATGGCGATCTTCATGTCGGCCTCACTGTCCGGGATCAGCTCGCCGGACAGATCCAGTGTGACACGCTTAATGGTGCCGGTGAATCGGAACTCATCGCCATACTCCTCCGCTGCTACGTGATCGCCACCGTCATAGCCGCAGGTCAGGCCTTCCGTCCCGAAAATGACCAGGATCGAGTAGGGCATGTCTATACTGGCGACCAACTTGCGGTTGATGTAGAGCTGGCCACGGGCTGGCACTCCATGCCCCTGGGCAATGTCGGGCTTGCCGGTCGGCTCGAACTCGTAGCGCAGCTCGACTTCACCCTCCGGAACCACCGCATCGGACTTCAGCCAGAACCTGTCGTGGCCAAGCCAGTTGTACAGGAAGTAGAGTTTCTTGTCCTTGACGAAGAAGGAGTAACCGCCGGACCGGCCGCCCTGTGCTAGCAGCACACCCTCTGCGCCACCCTTCGGGATCACGACGTCGGCTGTGATGCTCCAGGGCCGGTTGTACACCTTGGGTGTGGCGGCAAAGGGGACCGACGACCCGCCCGGGTAATAGACGATCTTGTCCCTCGGCCTGGCAATCGTCGGGCGTTCCACGCTGAGGCGGCTACGGACATCGCCGTCGATCGGAAGCACCTGATATTTGCCCGCTTCGGCCCACCAGCGGCCGATCATTTCGATCAGCTTGTCGCGGTGCTCGGCGGCCAGGTTATGGCACTCGGAGTAATCCTCATCCACGTGGTACAACTCCCAGTCGTGTGTCTCGATATCTACGAGTACCTGGTTGGGAATGGGGGAGCCGAACTGGCGGCCCTTCTTGGCGGCCTCGGTGAAGCTCGGTCCCGGCCAGGGGCAGACCGCCCGCCAGCCATCGTGGTAGATGGCGCGGTGGCCGAACATTTCAAAGTACTGGGTGTGGTGATTGCTCGGCGCAGCCGCCTCGTTGAAGGTATGGGCGAGGCTCACCCCGTCGATGGGCGCCTGGGTCACACCGCGGATGCCCTCTGGCGCTTCCACGCCAAGGGCTTCCAAAACCGTCGGGACGAAGTCGATGATGTGCCCGTACTGCGTCCGCATCTCGCCGCGCTCCTTGATGCCCTTGGGCCATGACACGATGCACGGGTCGGTGGTGCCGCCTCGGTAGGTCTCACGCTTCCAGCGGCGGAAGGGCGTGTTGCCGGCATTGGTCCAACCCCAGGCGTAGTGGTTGAGGGTCTCGACGCCGCCCAACTTGTCGATCATCTTGAGGTTATCTTCCAGCGTTTCCTTGGCATTGTTGAAGAAGAACATTTCGTTGAGCGAACCAACCTGTCCGCCCTCGGAGCTGGCGCCGTTGTCGGAGATAACCATGATCAGCGTGTTGTCCAACTCGCCGATCTCTTTCAGGAACTCAAGGATGCGTCCGAAGTGATGGTCGGTGAAGCTCACAAATCCAGCATAGACCTCCATCATGCGGGCAAAGAGTCGCCTGGCGTCGGCCGGCAGTGTGTCCCACACCGGCACATCCGGGTCGTGCGCCGACAGTTCGGTGCCCTTCGGAAGGATCCCTATCTTCAGCTGGCGCTGGTGGACGAGCTCGCGATACTTGTCCCAGCCCATGTCGAACTTGCCCTTGTACTTGTCCGCCCACTCCTTGGGCACGTGGTGCGGGGCGTGGCCGGCGCCTGTCGCGTAGTACAGGAAGAACGGCTTATCCGGTGCGTTGACATGTGCGTCCTGGATGAACTCGATGGCCTTGTCAGCCAGGTCGATGCTCAGATGGTAGCCCTCCTCCGGCGACTTGGGTTGCTCAACCTCGTGGTTGTCGTAGGTCAGCTCCGGATACCATTGGTTGGTCTCACCGCCCATAAAACCATAGTAGCGCTCGAAGCCGCGCCCGAGCGGCCAGCGCTCGTAGGGTCCGGCCGGCGTCATGTGTTCGGGGGGCGTCAGGTGCCACTTCCCAACGCCGAAGGTGTTGTAGCCTTTCTGCAACAGCATCTCGCTGAGCATGCCCTTGTCAAAGGGCAGGATGCCGTTGTAGCCGGGATACCCGGTGGATGTCTCGGTGATCGATGCCAGTCCGATCGAGTGGTGATTGCGCCCGGTCAGGATGCAACCGCGCGACGGCGAGCACAAGGCGGTGGTGTGCATGTTGGTGTAGCGCAGGCCGTTGGCCGCCAGGCTGTCCAGCACGGGCGTCTCGACCAGCCCGCCGAAGCTCGACAACTGACCGTACCCGACATCGTCCAGCACGAAGAAGAGCACGTTGGGCGCGCCTTCCGGGGCGCGCGCCGGTTCCGGCCAGGCGGGCGAGGACTCCTCCGTGGTGCGTCCGATGACGCCGGTGAACGGAGTTCCATCCTTGTAGGTCTTGATGGTCATGGGATTCCTCCTCGGGATCTTTCGTGAGCTGCGGTCAGCGACGGAAAGCGCAGGCCCTTCGCTCGCAAAATGATATCACGCGGTGAGGTGTCCCGCAAGGTGTCACCCTGAGCGAACGGTTTGCTGGTCACGGAGCATCCTATTCGGCGCTCAAGTCCTCCCATGTCGAGTTGACGGATTCGATGAGTGCGACCTTCTTGGCGCGCAGCCAACCCTTGAGTTGCTTCTCCCGGGCGATCGGCGCCTGCACATCACCCGTCTCTTCGAAGTATACGAGCCGGTCAATTCGGTACCTGCTTGTGAAACCAGGGACCAGATTGTGCTTGTGTTCATAGATCCGACGCTCCAGGTCGTTCGTTGCTCCGACGTACAGGGTGCGCGATCGGTTCGAAAGGATGTAGACGAAGTAGGACCTCGCCTTCAAGATCTGGTCCCCCTGACCCTTTTCAGTCTTGACTGACCCCAAGCAGATCCTTCGCTCACTGTGCTCGCTCAGGATGACATGCCATAGAGTGTCACACTGAGCTCAGCGAAGGGTCCGCTTGGTCACGCGGAAGGCGGCGGAGCTCCTCAGGCGGAAGAAGCAGGTCCTTCGCTCGCTCCGCTGGCTCAGGATGACACGCATGAGGTGTCACCCTGAGCGTAGCGAAGGGTCTGCTGGTCGCGCGACTTGTTTCAGCCTCCGGTGGCCCGCTCCTCCGGCACCCCGCTCACCGCTGGCTCCCCCGCCTATCCGCCGGAGGGCGCTGCCGACGGCGCGCTGCGGACGCTCCACAAGGCCGCGGCGGCCGCCACGAGGCTCCCGGCGACGACGGCGACGGCAATGGCCGGCAGGGCTTCGCGCTGGATCAGAATACCGGTGAGAAAAATGGCGAAGCGCGGGGCGCGCATCGTGGCGGCAAGCGCGCCGGAGCCGCAGGCCCGTCTGGCAGGCGATCTGCGGCTCCGGTCGGATGCGAAGCGGCTCGGCAGCCGGGCGACCTACATAAGATCGGCCGGCGGTTTGAAGGCGAAGGTGCGGGTGCTGCGGTACTGGACGACGATCCCGCCGACGGCGGCGACCAGGGCCAACAGCATCATGAACGGGTAAGCACGCAAGGCCTGGGCGACAACATCCAGGTCCACAACGGCTGTCGACATGGCCGGCATGCCGAAAAGTACAATCCCCGCCATGGCCAACGCCCCGATGATGGAAGTGGCGATGATGATCACCCACTTCTGCACGTTGAAGCGCAAGACGACAAACGCCACGCCGACGCCGAGGGCCAGGCCGACGAGGAAGTTGACCAGCCCGAACTGGCTGCCAATCAACGCCATGAATCCGACGCCCGCGGCGTAGCCTGCCGAGAACGAGAACAGAGCGATCGCGATGAAGTAGAACAAGTAGGACAGAACAGCGAAGATCACAGCCACCACCAGGCCGACCACCCAGCTGGTCACGTCCCCGAGGAAGTTGCCATTGGTGATGGCCTGGATCGCCTGTGCGCCGAGAGTAAAGCCGAAAACGAAACCCCAGATTGGCAAGAGAACAAGGAACAGGCGGTAGCCAGCGAAGCACACCGCCGCCGCAAATGCCAGGGCGACTACCGCCCCGCAGAGAAGTGAAAAAGCCATTGCATCCTCCTAGGAATAGGCCATCCCGCGCAGGGTGGCCGGCTGCCAGCCGTTCGCTTCAAGAGTATACAACCCTTCCAATGGTCATGCGTTGCGGAGCCGGGGGCCCCGACGCTCCGATCTTGCCTAACCTCGGCTGCCGAGTCGGGATGAGAGCCAAAGACCGGTCAGCAGCCTGGCCCGCCGAGCAGCCGGCACGTGGGCTCGCCGGGTGAAGACGTCGAAGTCGTTGCGCTCGATCTCGTCCAGGATCCCGCGGTGCAGACCGGCGGCGGCCTGGAGGACGAACCGACCATCAGCGGAGAGCAGCCCGATTCCCGGCCAACTCTCATGGCAGAGCTGGCGGTCAGGTCCCGCCCAACCCCATCGATCCACTGCAATATCAGCCGTGAGGGGATGCTGAAGCGCTGGGTGGCGTCCGCCCAGGCGATGGCGACCCGATCCTGCGAGCCGGAACCATCCCCAGGATGATAGGAGCGCCCCGGGTCGACGGCCGAGTCCGCGTCCCTCGACGGGCGCTCGACCCGATCATCGGTCGTTCGGCAGAAGGAATACAGGGCGCGCCCGGCCTGCGGCTTGCGCGCCGGCAACAGGCGGGAAGCGATTGTGAGGGATCGGGAGTGCGCTGCCGTGACAGCTTCGACGCGAGCAACCGCCCGGCGCATCAGGGCATCGTCCGCCGGCCGCCCTTTGCCCTGAACCGACTCGTCCAGGCCGGACTCCCGGGCTGTGCCCAGGTGTGCGCCAGTGTCATCGCGGTGCGGTCCGACCGGGCCGCCCGGCCGGCGGCCTGCATGGCCAACTTCCAGCAATCTCCGCACACTCCCTCCGATTTGTCGAGGTTGATATGCGCCAAGCCTTGCCGCAAGATCTCGCGCGAAGGGTATGCCTGTGGATCGCCTCGGAGGCGCAAGCCTGGGCGAACAACGGTTGGCGATCATCATCGGCGCCGGGACATGGACGATTGCCGCCGGCAGTCGCTGGGGGTCTTCCTCAATAGGGCCTTTGCCGCTCGAGGACCTGACCTGCTTCTTGCTGACCAACACTCTCTGGGTCTTCGGGATGACCCTATTCATGGCCTCCCAGGGTCTCCCCCGGGCGCGGGCGATCGCCCAACGATTGACGCCCGGCGCCCAGGCGCTGGCCCAGCCGGCAGGCTGGGCAACAGCGCGCCCGAGGCCCCCCCTTGACGCGGATCTCGTGGACCGCCTCCCCACCTGCCCGCCCTTCCCACCCGGATCGGCCACAACCTGCTTTCACGCCCCCGTTCGACCCGCTGAGCCCCGCGCTCATTTGGCCGTTGCCCGATTCTCTTGCCTTGGAAAGGCGCCATCCAGCCTGTCACGACGACCCAGAACTGGCGGCACGGGGTGCTCCTCGGCCTGCAATTTCCGGTGTGACATGTCTCGGTTGAATTGGAGGATAGTTGTTATGTCTGCCCTCCAATGGGGCATCGTACACTGGGGTGACGTCCGACGTCGCTACATAAGTCGTGCGCCAAGAAGGGAGCCGCGCCTGCTATGAGCCTGAGAGTTTTACCAAAGGCCGCCCTGCCCGCCTGGGTTGACCAGCTGTGCGCCGGGCACCGCGTCGCCGGCCCAAAGCCGCTGCACGGTCAGCACATATTCGGCGAGATCCATTCGAGCTCCGAGCTTGAGCTTGGGTATCCGACCACGGTGATCCCCCCGAAGAAGTACCTGTTCCCGCAGGTGGAAGAGCTCTTCAGCTTCAGGAAAGACACCGGCGAAATCACCCCCAAGCTGGATGCGCGCCCGACCGTGGTACTTGGCGTGCATACCTGCGACCTTCACGCCATGCACCTGCTCGACCGGGTGTTTCAAAACGGCTATACCGACCAGCACTATCAGGCCCATCGAGAGAACACGCTCGTCGTCAGCATCGAGTGCCTGGTTCCCTGCATGGAGCACTCGTTCTGCAAGAGCATGGGAACGCTGTCCGCCACCGATGGTTTCGACCTCCACCTGACCGACTTGGGAGAGGAATATGCCGTAGACGTCGACACCGAGCGCGGCGCCCGCCTGCTCGAGGGGTTCGCCCCAGCGCGACCGGCAACTGAGGATGACTACCACCGCGTCAACCGCGTGATGAGCGAGAAGTGGCCGCGCTTCCCTCTGCGGCTGGATTTCGACGTTACGGAACTCCCCAGCCTGCTCTCGGTGAGCTACGACAGCAAGCTGTGGGATGAGTTGGGCGAACGCTGCCTGGCCTGCGCCATGTGCACCAACGTCTGCCCGACCTGCTACTGCTTCAACGTGGCCGACGAGGTGGATCTGACGTTGAACGCCGGCCGGCGGCTGCGCATGTGGGACTCCTGCCAGCTGGACAAGTTCGCCAGCGTCGCCGGAGGGCATGACTTCCGTAAGACCCGCGCCCGGCGCCAGCGCCACCGCTTCTTCCGCAAGGGCAAGTACCAGACCGATGCCTTTGGACTGCTGGGATGCGTCGGCTGCGGCCGCTGCGCCCAGGCCTGCCTGGTCAACATCACGCCCGTCGACACCTTCAACGCCCTCTACCACCGGCAGACCCAGAACACCCAGGCTGAGGTGCGGCCATGACCACGACCCTCAAGCAAGCCCTCGAAGCGCCTTCGATCTACCTCCCGACCCAGGCCAGAATCGTCGACGCCCGCCCGATGGGCAACACCGAGAAAGTGCTGACCATCGAGCTGCCCAAGGGCGTCTCCCTCAACCATCGGCCAGGCCAGTTCGTCGAAGTCTCCGTGCTCGGGGTGGGCGAGGCGCCCATCAGCATTTCCTCCTCGCCCAGCCGCAGCAATGGAACCTTCGAAGTGTGCGTCCGCAAAGCCGGGGATCTGACCTCGGTCCTGCACCAGATGGGCCCCAAGGAGACGCTCGGCATCCGCGGCCCATTCGGCCGAGGGTTCCCGTATGAACGCTTCCGCGGCAAGGACATCCTGTTCGCCCCCGGCGGGCTGGGCCTGGCGCCGCTGCGCTCGCTGATCAACCAGGTGCTGGACGAGCGCGGCAACTTCGGCCGGGTGATCATTCTCTACGGCGCCCGGGACCCGTCGGAGCTGCTGTTCATGGACGAGGTCAGGCAGTGGCAGTCTCGCAGCGATACCGAGGTTCATCTGTCCGTCGATCGCGGCGACGACAGCTGGAAGGGGAACGTCGGCGTGATCACCACGCTCTTCCCGAAGGTCGAGATCTACCCCCGCAACACCGTTGGAATTACGGTCGGCCCGCCAGCAATGTATCGCTTCGTATTGATGGAAATGCTCGGCAAGGGCCTGAGCGAAGGGAATATCTGGATGAGCCTGGAGCGACGAATGAAGTGCGGCGTCGGCAAGTGCGGGCACTGCCAGATCAACCACCTGTACACCTGCCAATCCGGCCCGGCGTTCAGCTATGCCGAAATCAAGCACCTTGAGGAGGCGCTGTGATGGGCGCCAGACCCAAAGTCGCATTCTTCGAGTTCACCAGCTGCGAGGGCTGCCAGCTTACGGTGGTCGATTCGCTGCAGACGCATCCCGAGCTGCTGGACGCGGTGGAGATCGTCCGCTTCCGCGAGGCGATGAGCGAGAAGGGCGACGACTACCTCATTGCATTCGTCGAAGGCTCGATCTCTCGCGCCAGCGATGAGGCCCAACTCAAGCAAATCCGCGAGCGAGCGGCCCTGGTCGTCGCCTTGGGCACCTGCGCCCACCTGGGCGGCATCAACACCATCCGCAACCGCCAGGAGCTGCAGAGCGTTCGCCGCTACGTCTACGGCGACAAGGCGGACTGGTATGAGACCTACCCGGCCCGTCCGCTCAGCGCCGTGGTGCCGATCGATGCCGTGATCCCGGGCTGCCCGATCGACCGCGGCGAGTTCGTGGCCGTGGTCACCGCCCTGCTCCAGGGCCGTAAGCCGTGGCTGCCAGATTACCCGGTGTGTGTCGAGTGCAAGCTGAAGGAGAACGTGTGCGTCTACCAGCGCAAGCAGACCTGCCTCGGCCCGATCACTCGAGCCGGCTGCGATGCCATCTGTCCGACCTACGGAGACGGTTGTGAAGGTTGCCGCGGGCTGATCCCCAACCCCAACCTCAGCTCCATGAAGAACGTATTGGCGGAGCACGGCATGACGGCCGACGAGACGCTGGCCAAGACGACGCTGTTCCTGACGTATCAGATGATGGAGCTGGAGGCGGGTACAGATGGCTAACCCATCCTTTCGCGTTGACGTCCACCACGTCACCCGCGTCGAAGGGCACGGCAACATCGTCGTGGATGTTCAGAACGGCGAACTCAAGCAATGTGATCTCGAAATCGTGGAAACCCCGCGCTTCTTCGAGGCCATGCTCAAGGGAAGGCCCTATGGCGAGGCCTCCCATATCAGCTCGCGCATCTGCGGCATCTGCGCCGTCGGGCATGCGACGGCCTCGCTGCGGGCCACCGAGAAGGCCCTGGGCGTCGAGCCGAGCGAACAGACCGTCTTGCTTCGCAAGTTGAATTTCCACGGCGAGATGCTGGACAGCCACATCCTGCACGCCTACATGCTGGTGGCGCCCGACTGTCTGGGCGTGGGCAGCGTCATCCCGCTCGCCAAGGCCGCGCCGGATGTCGTGATGCGGGCGCTGCGCATGAAAAAGCTATCCGGCGATCTGTGCGCCGCCATCTGCGGACGCCACACGCACCCCATCGCCATGACCGTCGGTGGGTTCACCCATTTCCCGACGACGGCCCAGCTTCAAGAACTGCGCGACCGGCTGGTGGCGATGCGGTCCGATGTCGATGCCACCGTCGAGCTCTTCCAGAAGCTCAAGCTGCCGGCGTTTGAGCGCGAGACCGAGTACATCGCCTTGCACAAGGACGATGAATATTGCTTCATCGACGGCAAACTCGTCAGCACCGACGGCGGGGAATGGCCGATCGAGAAATACCGCCTTGTCACCAATGAGTTCCTGGTGCCGCACTCGACCGCCAAGCGGACCAAGAATCAGCGACAGTCGTACATGGTCGGCGCGCTGGCCCGTTTCAACGTCAACCACGCCCAGCTGCACCCGCGGGCCAAGGAAGCGGCACGCGCCTTGAACCTTGCCCCCAAGGCGGTCAATCCGTACTTGAACACCGTCGCCCAGGTGGTCGAAATCGTCCACTGCGTTGAGGACGCGATTGAGTTGGCCGACCGCCTGATCAAGACCGGACTGACCTGGCGGGCGCCGGTCCAGCCGCCGAAGCTCTCTGGGGAAGGCACAGGGGCCTGCGAAGTGCCGCGCGGCACGCTGTTCCACAACTATGTGATCCAGGATGGCTGGATCTCCGGCGCCAACTGCATCATCCCCACCGGGCAGAACCTGGCCAACATTGAAGCTGACATGCGCTCGCTCGTGCCAACGATCCTAGACAAGGGCCAAAGCGAGATCACCCTGGCGTTGGAAATGCTGGTGCGGGCGTACGATCCGTGCATCTCGTGCTCGACCCACTTACTGGAGGTTCGCTTCGAGTGACGAGCCTTGGGAGTCCTACCGTGACCGCCGCGCCACCCGCCTCGACTCTCGTCCTTGCCCTGGGGAACCCCGATCGCGGGGACGATGGCGTCGGGCAGGCCGTCATCCGAAGCCTGACCGAGGCCGGCGGACTGCCGCCCGAGGTCGAGGTCTTGGATGGTGGCCTCGCCGGCCTGGAGACCTGTCTGCTGCTCCAGGGGCGGCGGCAGGCGTTAATCGTGGATGCCGCCGACATGGGGCTGGCGCCCGGGCAATGGATGAGCCTGGAGGTCGGCCCCGAGCTGCTGGCAGGCGAACTCCGCCCGGGCGTGCTCCACAGCGCGGGTCTGAGGGAGTCCCTGCAGCTGGCGCGCGCCCTCAACGCCCTGCCCGAACGCGTGACGATCTACGGCGTTCAGCCGGAAGGGATCGGCTGGGGGCCAGGCCTCAGCCGCACGGTCGAACAAGCCGTTCCGGCCGTGGGCGCCGCGATTCGAGAGCGGATCCTACACGACAAGGATGGATACTGCGATGGCCAAGATCCTGATCATCGATGACGACCCGGA
>JALHUE010000096.1 GCA_022866145.1 Anaerolineales bacterium
CACCAACCTCAGGGTGGCGACGGTGCCGGCGTCGATTGCCGAGCGCGCATCGCCGGGGAGCTCTCCCGTCTCCGGGTAGGGGCCTTCCGCCGGAGGCTCCCACAGCAGCTCTCCGCCGAGCCACACGGCTTGGAGTGGATTTTCGGACGGGAACGAAGGGACGAAGTGGGACAGCCGGATCGGGACGGTTCCTCCATTGTCGATCGGCCAGGAAACCTCCTGTCCGCTGCGGGTGAACGGGAGCATGGTCACGCCAGGGCAGCTGGCCGACGTCACCGGGGTGGCTGTCGGAGTGGGCAGCCCGCTGGTCGGGCTAGCCAGAAGCCCAGGGACGACCGCCGGAGCCAGGGTAGCAGCTGCACCCGTGGCAGCCTCCGGCCCTGGCGGCGGCGTGGCGGGAGGGAGAAACAGGGCGGCTCCGATCACCATTAGCGCCACCAGTGCGACGGCCCCCAGGAGGTAGCCCGGCCACCGGGGTCGCGCCGCCCGCGGCACGGCCGGGGCTGCGGGTCGCACGGGTGCGGCCGGCCGGGCGGGTGGCACCTCAACCTCGGGCAGCAAGTCGCCCCGCAAGGCCCGCTGATAGGCATCGTTCAGCGCCGCTACCGATGCGAACCGATCCTCGGGCGGCTTTGCCAGGCACTTAAGGATGACCCGTTCGACCTGGGGAGCCAGATTCGGGTTGTACAGCCGCGGGGGAGGCGCCGGCTCCTGTAAGTGCATCAGGACGGTGCCCATGGCCGTGTCCGACTCGAACGGCAATCTGCCCGTCGAGAGCTGATACAGGATCACACCGAAGGAGTACTGGTCGGAACGGGGGCCGACCTCTCCGCCCCGGCCCTGCTCGGGCGAAACGTAGGCCGGCGTTCCCAGGATCATCGACCCGGTCAGGCTCGTCGAGCTCTCGGTCATGCGCGCCAGGCCGAAGTCGGTCAGCTGGGCGAGCCCCTGCCGGGTGACCATGATGTTCGACGGCTTGATATCGCGATGGATCACACCGCGGTCGTGAGCGAACTGCAGTGCCTCAGCGGTTTGGCCCATCCACCGGGCAGCCTCGGCCTGGGTCACGCCCCGGCGCGTCATGCGGTCGTACAGCGTGTCGCCGACGACGAAGGGCATGACCAGATAGGCATACCCCATCTGCTCGCCGTAGTCCGTGACCCCCACGATATTCGGGTGTTTGAGGCGCGAGACCACCTGGGCTTCGCGGCGAAAGCGGCGGACGAATCGCTTGTCGCCGCCCAGCGTCGGGGAAAGCACCTTGATGGCCACCTCGACCAGTTTCCGGGTGTCCATGGCACGGTAGACCGTCGCCATGCCGCCTTGGCCGATCTGCTCGACCAGCCGATAGTGGTCGAGCATCTGGCCGACCAACCCAGCCATCTCTGGCGCCTCACAGCAGTGTCTTCGATCCGGGAAGACACACCCGGACCCGTTTGCTTGGCGTCCATTTTACCGAGAATCGTCGGGATCGGTGCGCCAGTCCACCCCCGAACTACAGCTGGACCTCGCCGACCAGCTTGCCGTTCAGGTAGACCGTGTACGTCCCTTCAGCGTACGATCCCAGCGGGATTCCTGCCTCGAAGTCCTCTAGGACCTGGATGCAGGCCAGCGTCGGGTCAGCCAGGCTGTATAGGGCGACGTCGATCCTGCCGCTGGAATCCGGCGCCTCCACCTCCCACTTCAGCTCGTGGCACGGCGTGGGCAGCGCCCCCTTCACCTGGAGGTTGACCTGGACCGGGAAGCTCTCCATCAGCAGAAGTTCAGCCGTATCGACATATACCGGCCCGCGCTCGCCAGGCGGCACGTCAG
>JALHUE010000097.1 GCA_022866145.1 Anaerolineales bacterium
GCCGCTCTCCGGAGTGGCATACTTCCCGACCTTGGCGACGGCAACCTGAGCTTGCATGGGGCGATTCTACAACCCCACCTGGAGGGTGTCGAATCTGTAAGGTGGCGGCAAGGAGGAAGGGTGTATCCTTCCGGTACAGTTATTGACAGCCATGCACGGTTCATGGTTACACCCCTCTCAAGCGCCAGGGCGCGCATGCACGTGACATCCATGGTCGCCGTCGAGTTGCCGCCGGTGATCGAGGAGGCCGTGCGGCGGGCTGTCGCCTCGCTCGGCGAGCGCCAGGTCGCCATCATCGCCGAGTACCCTGCCCATTTGCCTGCGGTCAGAGCACAGGCCGAAGAGCTGCCGGCCCTGGTTGAGGCACTGGTGGGGGTTGCCGCCGGCTGGGTCGCCCAGGGCGAAGTGCGGGTCCGGGCAGAATTGGCGTCTCCCGAGGCGTTGGAGGGCATTCCAGCCGCACTGGTCTCGGTGCGGGTCCCGCCGGACCAGGTGCGCCCGGAGGCGGTGAAGAGCCTGGAGAAGCCCCAAGGGCCGACTGCGCCCGAGGGAGACCCACGGCTTGAGCTGCAGCGCGCCGAGGCGCTGGCGGCGTCCTGGAAGGGATCGCTCAGCGCCAGCTGGAGCCGCGAGCAGGGGGCTGAGATCCGGCTGACCCTGCCTCTGTGGGCGGGGCGCGAGGTTGCGCCCGGAGTGCAGGCGGTGCAGCGGGCGGTCGAGGATCGTCTGTCGTCCTTACACCCGGGCACCAAGACCCTGCTCCTGATGGTCGAAGACCTCGAACTGCGGGGGCTGCTGGCTTCGGATCTGGAGCAAGCCGGCTATGCCCTGGTCGTTCCCGAGCACGGTTCGGATGTGCTGCCGCTGGTGCGGCAGGAAAGGCCGGACCTGGTAATGCTCGACGTGATGTTGCGCGACCCTCCCCCGTTCGATCTGGCGACGTTGATCAAGCAGGATCGAACTGCGCGCAATACCCCGGTCTTGTTTCTGACCTCGGGGACGGACGAGGAGGACCCGCGACAAGTGGGGGCGGTCGGCTTCGTCGTCCGACCTAGCGGCACCGGCGCCATCCTGGCGACCATCCAGTCGGTGCTGTCGGCCGGCTTGCGCCGATCGGCGAGAGTGATGGTGGTCGAGCCCAACACCGCCCTGCGCGAGGCCATGATCGTGATGCTGCAGCAGCAGGACTTCCGGGTGACGGAGGCGATGGCGGCCGAGGAGGCCCTGGTGCTGGCAGAGCGCCTCGAACCGGCCGTGGTCCTGGTCAATGCTCAGGTCGCCCAGGCGCGGGACTACTGGCTGTTGCGCCGGCTGCGCCGACTCTCGGAGAGCATGCAGATCGTGGTGATGGCCGAGGCCATGAGTGAGGCCGAAGGCCGGGCAGCCATCCGGCGCGGCGCCAGCGGCTTCGGTGAAACCGGCAAGCTTCCGGACCTGCTGAACCAGGTCAAGCGGCACTCCGGTTCTGCCTGAGACGTCCAGCTTGAGGCCCCAGGGCGGATCGACGGCGCGCCCCGCGGGCCGAAGCCAGGGCGCGACCCGGTGGCAGCCGGCCAGGCGGGCCGGGGTGTGGTGGACCTTGGCTGCTCTGGTCGAGAGGCGGCCGGGTTGAGGCCGGGCGGCGGACTAGACGACCGTCACCTGGGTGCCCCGGCCGATCTGCAGGGTCGTGTTCAGATCGACCTCGGGCAGCGTCCAGCGATACAACCACTTGGCCTCGCTGGTTCGCATGTTCACGCAGCCGTGGCTGCGCGGCCGACCGAAATCGTTGTGCCAGTAGGTGCCGTGGAAACCGACGCCGGTGTGGTGGAAGAACGAGACCCACGGCACCCCCGGAAGCTCGTAGGCCTCCAGGTCCGAGGTGATGTTGCCGTCTCCCATGTGACGCACAGGCATCTTTTTGTCGATGTAGAACCGGCCATTGGGGGTTGCGGTGGGGATGCCGTTCGGCCCGGGCGTGTCGTTGGGGATGCCGCTCGAGATCTTGGCCTCTAGAACCGGGTGATCGTTCTCGTAGGCCACCAGCGATTGTGAGGCGAGCGAGACCTCAATACGCTTGTGCTCCTGTGGAACGTCAGGTGAGATCGGGGTGAGTTCTTCCGAGGCGATCAGGCGCATGTGCTCCGCTCGAACGTAGTAACGAATGTGCAGCAGGTCATCCACCAGCCGGTACCACACCCGGCCATCGATCCCGTACTCCGCCTGCTCGCCCCAATGGGTGGACTCAAAATAAAGCCGGTACACGGGGTCGGAGGCCGGATCGGGGCGGGCGTAGGCCCGGGTGAAGGGGACGGAGACTTCGAGCAGGCGCCCCGGCTCCGGAATGGACTCGACGGGTTGCTGAGGCTCCCAACGCACCGGCTGAATGCTGCCGGAGTGAGCATACCCATCGCCGAGGCGGTACCAGAGCGGGTTGTGCTTGGGGCCGTCCTGGGCCTCTTCCTCAGCCAGAAGGGGGATCAGCTCGTCTCGCTTGAGCAGCGTCAGCCGGTTGGACCGAAAGTTGGGCTCGGCGTACAGCCCGATCCAAGTGGCTGCCACCCGGCCCAGGCTCGGCGGCCGACTCTCGGCCGCCACCCGCCCGTGGGCAGGGACAGCCAGCGCAGCCAGGCCGGCAACCGTCGAACGCAGGAAGTCGCGGCGTGAGAGGTTCATCGGAGCGAATGAATTCTACCGACGACTGGCATCGGCATCAATAGGACATCCCTCGATGGCCGCCCGGCTGTTCCCGGGCAGGTCCGGTGTGGAAGGATCCGTGCTGAATTGCACATCCAGCCGGGCGCATTCCGGCCATGTGGCCACCCTCGGACAGCTTCCGGCGGGCGCCAAGTCGGGGGTTTGGGCGCAGACGAGATCCCGCCAGCCCTACATGCTAGGTGCCCACCCGAGCGGCATCAACTGCCCGACCTCGGGCGCGGGCGGAGGCTGCCCGGTCGGGCCGATGACCCCGATCGCACCTGGTTGCACGCCTGCCCGCACGCGCCATGTACGGCGTGCACTCCTTCGCCCAATGCTTCACTCGGGCCGTCGGATCGGGGTGGGTCCCCCAATACCCCAACTTCGAGGATGCGTTGTATCCTCGCACCAAGCCGAGAAAAGGAATTCTGGACTCGCCAAGGCGGGCCAAGGAGCTGGCTGAAAAGCTTGCCGCAACGCCGAGGAAGCGGCACCTGTCGGGGTTGGGGATTCGCCCAATCCCAGGCAACTTCCAAGTCCTCTTCTCGCCTGAGGGCTCTTCTGCAGCCGGCTTGCCCTGGGCCGATGAGAGCGTGCAGAGCGGGGTCCAAGAAAGAGCCGAAGGGGCTGACGGTATCGATGGGGAGAGGAAAGGAGAGGTTCGGTGCGAATGCGCTTGTTCGTCGCCCTGGAACTTGAGCCACCCGTTCGCCAGAGGCTCTGGCGGACACAGGCTGACCTACAGCATGGGACGGAGCCGGAGTGGGTGCGTTGGGTTCAGCCCGACGGGATCCACCTGACGTTGAAGTTCCTCGGGGACGTTGAGGCTGTGAAGGCCGAAGCCATCTCGACCGCCCTCAACGAGGCAACCGCCCGCCACCCGCGGTGTGCCTTCACGGTCTCCGGCTTGGGAGCATTTCCGAACCCCGACCGGGCCCGGGTCATCTGGGTGGGTCTGGAGGACCCTGACGGGACTGTGGCCGCGTTGCAGGCCGGCGTTGAATCCGCATTGGGCAAGTTGGGGTTCGAGCCTGAGACCAAGCCGTTCCGACCACACCTGACGCTGGGGCGGGTCCGAGATGGGATCGGGCGTGAGCCGGCGGCGACCCTGGCGCACCTGCTCAAGACCGCGCCGGCGCTCGATCCGCTGCCGACGACGTCAGACAAGGTGGCGCTGATCCAGAGCCAGCTTCGGCCAACTGGGGCCGTGTACAGGGTGGTCAGCCGGCATGTGCTTGGAGGCCCTGCCGAGAGGTTGGCGGAGGGCGAAACCTGATCCGCAGGAGGCTCGAGCTGGTCAAGCTGCAGGCTTCGTGAAGACGGCTTGGCTGCAAGTGGCCGTGGTGGGCTGCGCCAGGTGTTCGATGGATGAAGGCCAGGCCGCCGATGACCTCGGGCGCAGGCTGGCCCTGGCCGAGGCCGAGCTGCTCTGCGGCGGAAGGGCAGGGATCGTGGGGGCCGCTTGCCGCGGCGCCCGCCTGGCACGAGGCACGAGCGTTGGAATCTTGCCCGGCAAGGTGATAGAGTCAGGCGACCGAGGGCTGTCCGTCTGCCTTCCGACTGGGATGGAGGCTGGGCGCAACGGGTTGCTCGTTGCCTGCGCGCATTCGGTCATTGCGATTGGCGGGGGTGATGGCACCCTGTCCGAGATTGCGCTGGCGCTCAAGGCCGGCAGGCAGGTGATCGGGCTGGCAACTTCGGAGGCAGAGAGCCCGGCGGGCGGGCGGAAACCCGGGCTCCAGGCACAATCCCCCGCCGAGCCTGCTGAGGCTGCCCTTGCCGCGGCGTTGACGGTTCGCCGGCCTGGGGGATGGGAGGAGGCGGCTCATCGAAGGACTTGAGCTAGCACGCACGCTGGTCGATCTTCTGGCAGAGAAGAAGGGCGAGGATATCCTGCTGCTGGATCTGACGGAGGTCGGAACCTTCACCGACTATTTCGTCCTGTGTTCCGGGTTAAGCGAGCGGACGCTAGGAGCGCTGGCGGACGAGGCCAGCCGGGGCGTGAAGCGCAGACATCACATCACCTGCCGGGCCCAAGAGGGAACCGCCTCCAGCGGATGGGTCCTGTTGGACTTCGGCCCGGTTGTGGTCCATCTGTTTCTGGCTGCCGTCCGCCAGTACTATGCCCTCGAGGAATTGTGGCGCGACGGACGTCGGCTCGTGCATATGCCCTGAGGCCCACGCCCTCCGGCCGGTGCAGTGCCTGCTACTGAATTAGCCACATCCAGGCCTGAGTAAGGGGAGTAGGGCGGAAGCCTGCTCCCCGTTACGATTCGCTCTCGCCGAAGCCTCGTTGTGGACCGAGCCTATGGACCTGGGGCAATCGCAGCCAGACGTGGGCCTGTCAGGCTGCAGGAATGCGTTGCGCCCAGCTCCTCGAACGGGGGCGGCCCGCCCCGGCTCTGACTAGGCCTCGAAAACCCAGCGATCGGCCTCCCGGCTCCAGACCACCAGTTCGGCTGGTGAAAACCACAAGGCGACTTCCTCAGCCGCGGTCTCCGGGGAGTCGGAGGCGTGGGTCAGGTTGCGGCCGACCATAAGGCCGAAATCATGGCGGACGGAGCCCGGCGCGGCCTCGGTCGGCCGCGTGGCGCCCATGGTCTGCCGGACGGCCGCAATAGCCGATGGCCCTTCCCAGACCATGGCCACGACTGGGGAGGAAGTGATGTAAGCGATCAGTCCTTCGTAGAAGGGCTTGCCTTTGTGCACAGCGTAGTGCTTCTCGGCGAGCTGCTTGTCGACCTGAAGGAATCGGGCTGCGACGAGACGCAAGCCGCGGCGCTCGAGCCGAGCGGTGATCTCGCCGATCAGGCCACGCTGGACGGCGTCCGGCTTGATGAGAACCAGCGTCTTCTCCAACCTTGCCTCCACAAATGCGAACTCGGGGGGTCCCCGAGTTCTGCAGGTTTGACCTTCTGGGTGCTGACTCCCGGCTGTCAGCCGGCCTTGATGCCGCGATTGTAGGCGTCTACGGCTTCGTCCAGCCGCTCGGCGCGCATGTAGGCGTCACCAAGAAGCTGCCAGAGCCCGGCTTCGCTCGGGAAGTGCTCGGCCGCCATTCGGAGCTCGGTGATGACAGTCTCAAGCTCATACTTCTTCTTGATGACCGTAGCATAGTCCTTGGATGCCTTGTCAAAATCGCCCTTGGACAAGTGCTGTCGGGCACGGGCCAGGGCGTCGGCGCCGCCGGGGCTCTTGAGCTTGGGCCGAGCAGCACCCGCCGCCTCGGCCGAGGGGGCGGTCGCGGGCGGGGCCACAACGGGCGGCAGGACGACCTCAGGTGCAGGAGGCGCCGCGGGGGCCGGCGGTGCTGGCTGGAGCCACGCCTCATCCACCGGCGTCCACGTGGGCTTCTTGGGCGGGACTTCCGGCGAAGGCGGGACCTCTGCTGGCGGAGGGGGTGGCGCCACAGCGGCCGGCGCCGGAAGGCCACGGGCGGCGGCAGGTGCAGCAGGCTGCGGCTCAGCCACGGGTGGCGGCGATTCGGGCTCGGGCTGCGCCATGCTCAAGCTCCTGAGCCAGATCGTGATGTCTTCCTCCTCGGGTTCGGGCGGTGGAGCAGCAGGGCGTTCCGGCTGGGGCGGTGTCGGCGGGGTCTGTTCCACGGCTGTCACCTCTTCGATCGGCGCAGGGGAGGCGGGCACCTCTGCCGTTGTTTGCCCCCATAGGGTAGCCGCCGCGGTGCCCGTCATGGCTGCAGCTGGTTCCTGGACGCCCGCCAGCTGGTCCAACCATTCCATGCCAGCCTGAGCATCCTCGGGAATCGGCGCCCGAGACGGAGGGGTCGGGGCGGGCAGCACGGATGGCATCTCGGCCCGCGGGATGACCCCCGAGGGAACGCCTTCGTCGTCCTGCCGCTGGGCGAGATCCTCCAGCCAGCGGAATATCTCCTCGTCATCGACCTCCCCGGTCGGCGTGCTGGCAACGGAAGCCACCAAGGGCGGAGGCCCTTCGCCCTCCTCGGGGCCGATCGGGCCGGTCTCCCCTTCGCGCAGCCAATCCAATGCGCCTTCATACTCGAGGTCGGGCGGGGGCGGGGCAGCCGCTGCGGAGCGCGTGGTCGGCGCAGCGGTCTCGTCGGAAGCCGCGTCGGCAAACTCCCGGAGCCAGTCCGGGGTATCGGACGCCACACCCGCTGCGGTACGCTCGGGCTCGCCGGGGACCAGTCGGCCGGAGCCCGCTCCGGTGAAGGCACGCCCGCCCGGAGGCGCCGGAACCAGGTCTTGCTCGGCGGGCTGGGCCCAAGGCGGGGGCTCATCCAGCATCGCTTCGTCCTCAGCAGGGCCAGCCTCGCCTGAGGCTTCCACGTCGGGGGCCAAGACACGTCCAAGCCATTCTGGCGCCGGCAGTTCCTCGGCCTCCAAGGACTGCTCGGGAACCGCGCCGGGCTCCATCGCCGCCAACGCCTTGACCCAGTCCGGGGTCTCCAGCGGTCCACCAGGGAGCTCGGCGGCTTCGGAGGCCACAAGACGCCCGAGCCATTCTGGCTGCTCCAACTCGAACGAAGGGGACTCAACGGGCTCGTCGGCGGATTCCGAGACCATGCCCCGGAGCCAGTCATCGCTCCCGACAGCGGCCGTGGCGGCTTCGGCAGGCAGACCGGATGACGCACCCGCCGGCTCGGCCAGGTCTTCCAGCCAAGCCTCAGGCTCTGGTTCACCTTCGGTTGGCGTCGGTTGCTCCTCTGGGGAGGGTTCCAGAAGGCCGCGCAGCCAGTCGATCGAGGTGGCAGCCGCGGCGGCCGAGGCAACGGGAGCACCGCTCGCATCGCCGGCGGGCTCAGGCAGCGCCTCACCTAGTTCGGCTTCTGCCGGCTGCTCCTGGGGAGCCGTCAAGCGAGCGAGCCAATCGGGCGGCTCTTCGCCCTGGCCTTCCTCGGAAGAGGCCTCCAGCCAAGACGGCTCGGCATCCATTGCCGATGCCCGGGCATCCACCCCATCCGGCAATTGCGCATAGTCCTCCGGCTCAGGTTCTGAGCCGAGGATTGAGCGCAGCCAATCGGGGGCCTCCTCGGCGGAGGGGCCACGGTCTTCTGCTTCAAACTCCGGCTGAGCCGGGGGCTCAGAGGTCTCGTCCATTAAGCCGGCGAGCTCAGGGGGGTTTGCCTGCTCGGGTTCCTGGGCGGCAGCAATGGCGACTCCACTCAGCCATCCGGGGAGCTCGGCGGGGGGTAGCGACTTCGGCTCTGAGCTGGCAGGTTCGAATCCGACTTCCTCGGCCGCGGCTTCTTGCAGCCAATCGGGAGCCCCTTCTGGCACACCGGACGCCTCCAGATCGAGGGGCTCGGCGTCGGCGGACCCAGGCTTGTCACGATCACCAAGCCAGTAGACGATCGTCTCGCTTGCCCCAGGGGCCACATCATCCAGCCAGGTGGGTAGCTCCGCGCGCTCGAGCTTGTCGACGGTTGACTCGTCCGGAGACTCAGGGGTCCGTGCTTCAGGCGTCAGGGAGCCGGCGGCGGTTTCGTCCTGCTTGCTGCTGGCAGCATGGAGCGCCGCCGCCGCGGCGGCCGGGGTTGCCATGGCTTGGATTTCCTTCATCCACTGCGGCGGTCCTCCGCCTGGTGGTGCCTCACTGGTTTCGGCTGGGCCCGCTGGCTGGGAAGGCGGGGATATCTCACTCAGCCATCCTGGCATCTCGGCTGCGGCGAGCGGCTGTGCAGGCCGAACACCCTCGGGTCCAGCCAAACCCTCCAGCTCGCTGTCGCTGAAGGCCACCGGCCCCTCCGCAGCTTCGCCCTTCGAGGGATGCCAGCCGGCTTCCCCCATCCACTCCGGAATGGGCGCCTCAGGTGGAGCCTTGGCGCCGGCGAAGGGGTGGACGCCTTCCGCCGGTTGACGGGGGGCGGGGATCGGGGCCGGCTCAGGCGCGGGCTGAGATTCGAGCCAGGAGGGCAGGTTGACCGGCGCCGGCGCCGGCTTCTGGCTCTTGAGTTCTGCGCCGAGGGAGGCAGCCCAAACCGGCCTGCCTTGCGCCAGAGGGGTCAGCGACTGGCCGGGGGACCAGGCCAGTTTCTCCAGCCTGACCGAGGCCGCGTCCACGGTCGAGGGCTCGACCATGGCCGATTCGACGAAAGCGGCGTAAGGATCGAGGGCAGCCAGGCGCCGGTGATACGAGGCCGCCTCTTCGACTTTGTCCGCACCTTGGAGTGAGGTGGCGAGGATCCGGTTGGCGTCGCGGCAGAAGGGCAGCTTCTCAAGGATCGCTTTGCTGACGCCGAAGGCCTCCTGACGCTGGTTCATGCGCCAGTACAGGTTGGCCAGAAGGACCTGCAGGTCCGGGCGTTCGGGATCTTCATTCAGCGCCGAACGCAGTTCGGCCACGGCTTGCTGGTACAGCTCTCCGTGGGCGTACATCCGGGCCAGCGCACCTCGGGTCAGGCGAACCTTGTGGGGTTCCATCCCATCCCGCCGGCCGATCAGGCGGCGCAGTTCCTGCTGGATGGTTGGGTTGGCCGGGTTGGTCTCGAAGGCCCGCTCCATGTGCCAGAGGCTGGCATCCAGGTTCCCTTCATCCTCGCGTACGATGGACATGCCCACATGAGCCACGAAGTCATCTGGGACCGCCGACAGGACGCGCTGGAACAGGTCCGCCGCGTCTCCGTAGCGCTTGGCCTCCAGGTAGGCTTTGCCGAGCAGGCGGTAGGTGTCGAGGTGCTTGGGGTAAGTCTCGAGGATGTGGCGGCAATGGGCAATCGACTGATCGAGCTGCTCTTGCTCGATCGACTCGTCGATTTCTTTCACATAGGTCCGCAGGGCGATTTCTGCCATTTTCCCCTTGTTTTTCAGAGTATGCCCCACTTGGAGGAGTAGCGCAAGCCTCGCCGGAGTCCTGCATTCCCGGGCGGGCCGCCCGGCGTGCCTGCCTGGTTGCCAGTGGCGTGCCACACGCTCGTGGGTTCCGGGGGGATCCGGCTACAGTCTGTGGACCTGGCGGGCAGTCGCCAGCACCCGTGTCGAGTCGGCTTCCGGGTAGGGCGCAGAGCCGAGTGGGTCGGGCGGCTGAGGCAGGCTGGCGATTGCGCACAGCGACGCCTCGACACAGCCGGCCAAGGCCTGGGGGTCGTAGCCGCCTTCCAGGCTCAGGCACAGCCTGCCGCCACATACCGAGTCGGCCAACTCCGCCAGCATGCGGAGGAGCCGATAAGCCCCGGCGCACGAGAGCTGCAGATTGGCGAGGGGGTCGCGCCAGTGGGTGTCGAATCCGGCCGAGACCAGGATCATTTGGGGCTGGAAGCGCTGGGCCAGTGGGAAGGCGATCTGCTCGGCAGCGGCGAGAAGAGCGCTATCGCCGGAATAGCCAGGCAGCGGAAGGTTGACGGTGGTGCCCTCCCCCGGGCCGGTGCCCGTCTCGTCGATGGCTCCCGTCCCCGGGTAGATGCCGAACTGGTGGGTGGACAGATAGAGGACGGTGGGGTCGGCTTGAAAGATCTCCTGGGTGCCATTCCCGTGGTGGACATCGATGTCGATGATCATCAGGCGTTCGCAGCCGAGCGACTGCACATGGCGAGCGGCGATGGCGATGTTGTTGAGCAGGCAGAAGCCCATGGCCCGTTTCGCCGTGGTGTGATGCCCGGGCGGGCGGATGATCGCGAATCCAGTTGGGGCTCGCCGGTCCCAGACGGCCGCCGCCACCTCGGCCACGGCGCCGGCCGCAAGTAGCGCATCCTCATACGAACTGGGGGTGACAAAGGTCGGGGCGTAGTCGATGATGGCCGGCCCTTGCAGGCACGCTTCGCGCAGGGCGCGCAGGTAGGCGGGAGGATGGACGGGGTCGAGCAAGGCATCGCTTGCAGGGCGAGGATCGAGCTGCGTCAACCGACCGGAGGGAACCCCAGCGATCATGGCTTGCAGCGCCTCGAACCGCTGCGGATTCTCAGGATGGCCGGCGACGACGTGGTCTCGAGAGGGGACGTAGGCCACGGCGACAGGCAGGTCGATGGTCATCGAGTCTGGCTGCTCTCTGCTCGGCGTCGGCCCGCATGTTCACGGCCTGGGGATTGTATCCGTGACCAGCGCCAGGACAGGGCGGGAAGCGGCTCGAAGTTGGATTCCGGCTGCCGACCGCCCGAATCCGCCGCAGGTTGCGCCCGGCGGGCGGGGATGACTACGGCACAGCGATGAAGTGGTAAGGCTGCTCCCAGGTGGAGAAGTAGCTTCGGTCTTCAAGGAAAGGGTAGTTGGCATGAAAGACCTTGTCGAACACCAGGCGAAAGCTATTGACGGGCGTAATCGTCTCATAGAAGAGAGGGCTACCTTCGCCCGCCAGATAGTAGGCGTTGAGAATCGAAGTGCGTTCCGTGAGGTCGGTTTGTCCGGCCGAGTGCCAATCCAACCGGGAGCCAGGTCCATGATCGGCCTGGAGAACGATGATCGGGGGTCTGGGCGACTTCTCGATCAACGAACGGAGAATATCAGGCAAGACACTGTTCAGGTAGGAAACCTGGGCTCGGTAGCCGGAGAGGTAGTCGTCGGGTGTCCCAAGGAACGCGTCCCCATCCATCAGGGTAAATGGACGGTCCTGCAAGACCGGCGCGCCGTCGGCATCGAAGACAAAGGGAGGGTGCGGGAGGATGATGTGGGCGAAGACGAACTTGGGGCCAGGAATCGACGGGCTCTGGCGAAGCTGGTCCAAGGTGAAGAGCAATCGATCGCGGTGGGCCTGGTACCCCGGGGGGGACAAGCGCACGCCGAGAGCCGCGGCCAGGTCCTTCAGGAGCACCAATCCGCTGGTCTCAATGGCCAGGCGCTCCAGCGTGGTGGATGCGCCCACAGGGGCGCGAAGGTAGAGATCGGCGTTCTCTAGCTCTGTCACGCGGTAGCCCGACGGCAGCCCAACGATGCGGTAGCCGTGATCCTCAAGGAAGCGGCGCACGGCGCTCCATCGGATCAGCCGGGCCAGCGGGGCGCGATCGTCCCCCGATGAGGGTAGGGCCGGCTGGAGGGTGTCGATGTACTCGAGGTTGAGCGAGCTCGCCAGGGACAGCGAGGTCTGCATGTAGTTGCTGCGGCTTTGCCCTGCCACAAGGAAGCCAAGGTCCGCGATCTTGTCAAGGAAGGGGCCGTTGTCGTACTGGTAGATGGACCGGAGTACATCCTCGCCTGCGTAGCCATCCACGACGATGTAGTAGATGTCCGGCCAATCCCCGGGCGCATTCGCAGAGGCCGTCTGCGGGGGTTCTTGCCACGGTTGAGAGATCTGGTATTCGTAGAGGACGATTTGCATCAGAGGCACAGCTAGAGCGGCCACGGCCATCACATTCAGGGCGGACGAGAGCGTGGTCACCCGCTGCCGCATGCGAGAAATCGCCCATGCGGCGAGCAGGAACAGCGCTAGCCACGTTGGAGCCAGGATTTCGTGCCGCCCGACCAGCCCGGCGCGAGCGAATAGCCGGAATGTCCCCTCGGTCACCAGCCCTGAGTAGACGTGGCCATAGGAGAAGAAGAGAATCAGGAGCATGGATGTGAGGGCCGACGCCTTGGCGAGATCCCGAAACAATCGGTTGAAAAGGGCAAGGCTGATCCCCATCAACAAAAGGGAAAGCAGGGCAGGCCGAAGCGCGTGGCTTGGCGGCGCCATGTCAATGTTGTGGCCGAGCAGGGAAACAGCGGGAAGCAGCGCGAAAGCCACGACGTGGGCGTGGTTGAGCGGCTTCATGCCTCAAACACCCCGCTCAGCGGAGTCAGGAGTAACCATGAGGCGGCAGCCTGCCGGCAAGCGATTCGGGTCAAATCGAGTGTTCCTCCGATCGGCAGACCCCTTGGCCCTGAGGGCGTCCCCGCGAAACTCTCGCGGCTTGGCCTTGGGGACGAGGGTTCGGGCCATGGCGTGCGCACCGATCCGGAACCTGGCAGGCGATGGTGTCCCGGGCTCCGAGGACTCCGGACGGCCATCGCGCGGTCTCTCGCAAGGTGGACAATTGGTGCCCGGTCCCCGCTTGGCGATGACTCGGGCAAAGCGATTGAGGGCGGAGTCGGCGCATCGATGCCGCTCCCGGATGAGCCCCATGCCTCGCTTGTGCCCCCCATGCCCAAGTGGGGCTGGTTGGCGGGATCGGAGGCAATGAGGCTGGCTCCGTCGTGGTGGGTCGTGGGGCGGGCAGTGGGAGTCCTCGGAGCTGTGGACATAGACCTTGGAAGCCGGATGGGAGGCGATTCGGCCGCGCATCTCGCCGTGGATGGCTGATTGCGCACCGTCCATGCCGGCACCGCCCCGAACGGATTTCGAAGGCTCAGGAGGAGGCGAGGTTCCTCCAGGGGGGCAAGAGCAAGCTGGTCGGGCGAGCGCACCAGGATGGCGATCGGCTGCCGAGATAGCGGCGCTCCAATCTTCGACACGACACTCAGCCCAAGGCCATGAACAATTCAGTGAAGTATACGTCACCTGAGGCGACTGGCGGGTACTCCACCTGGCGGTCCGGTCCGCCCCGGTGAAGGTGGGAGGAATCAACCGCGTACGGGTGCCACCCGTCTGAGAGGCCTGCCTTGCACGAAAGAGGGGTTTGCCCTCGGAGAACTCTCAGTCCAGGGTGCGAAAACGCGCGAGGCACAGATCGCCCACGGCGGGAAGATGGATGATGTCGCCCACCCTAGCCAGTAGCAGCAAGGCCTGCGCAACCCATTCGCCGCCCTGCGCGGAGCCTCTCCGGTTAGCGCTCGGACCATCGGCGGCCAGTAAGCCTGGCGGGCAAGAAGGAAGGGCCGCGCCCTGGGGCGGGTTGGGGCGTGGCCTGGTCTCCATCCCCGAGCATCTGCGGGGCTTAGCCGAGGAAGACCCAGAAGACGTAGAGGACGCTGCACAACAGCAGCAGGCAGCTGCTGGCGGTCAGATACCAGAAGCGCGTGCGAGGCTGTACAGCCGCCAACCAGTCGCCTACAACCAGAAAAGCCGGGAACAGGACCAAGACGTACCGGGACAAGGACTTGAGGGACGCCGCGCCGACGGTATGCCTGCTCAGCAGCACGACCAGGTTGATGAGCATGTAGGCCAACAGCTCCGGCCGTCTCCATCGCTTGCGGGCAATCATCGCGCCGGTGACCCCCAAGAACGCGATCGCTGACAGAAGGTCGAAGGTGGTAGGTGCGTCACGGACTCGAATCCACTGGCCGAGCGCCAGGGCGAGCCCGGTAGCGGGGTCGACGACGGAGGTGCCGACGTACTCCTGCAACACCGCCAGCATCGGCGGGAAGCCGGCGTATGACCGCCATGCCAGAAAGGCGGCACCGCCGACAATCGGAGCGAGGACGGCGATCCCGACGGCAAGCAGAGAAGGGCTGCGCTGAGCAGTCTTTCGCTCCCTCCACTGCAACCAGCCCAGGATGGCGAAGGACACCGCCGCCGCTACCCCTGGTCCGCGCGTCAAGCTGGCAAGAGCCGCCAGGACAGCTGCCACGATCCACCGGTTTCGGTAGGCTGCGAGGAATGCGCCGAGGGTGAATGCCAGAAACAGCGACTCGGTGAAAGGAGCGATCAGGAACACCGCCGTCGGGTAGACGGCCAGAGCGATGGCGGCCCACTTTCCGGCTTGGTCCCCAAACAAGTGCTGGCCGAGCGCCATGAGGAACACGAACGCCAGGGCCGTTGCGACCGTCGCCACCGCCAACCCCGCCAGGATGAAGTTGCCTCCGAAGAGGTACGAGACGCCGCGGGTCAGGGCCGCGAACAGGGGGTAGAAGACGGTTGAGCCCTCGCCCATATCGAAGTAGCCCCGCATGGCGAGGTTCAAGTGCTGGACAGCGTCCCAACGTGGCCACACGCCGAGAAGGAATTGGCCAGTCGGCGACTCGGGTACCCGCAAGTGACCGTACATCCCCGCTAGCCACTGGGGATCGAGGCTGCCGCGCCCGATCGTCCACGCCAGGCCCATCAGCATCCCCAGGGCGAGGCGCAGGGCTGCGACCAGCCCGATGGCCAGCAGGGCGGCATGAAGCCAGCGGCCACGAGGTCCGCGATCAGCCATGGCTGCGAACGCTAGCCGGATCGCGCCTCCCAGTGCCCCACGCGGCGAGGCAATCCACCGACCACTCGATTGAAGTCGGGAAGTGGAATCGCAGTCCTCGGCGGTTGGCTGGAGACCATGCGGCTGTCTTCATCCTAAGGGTGTCCGTTTGTTCTCAGCCTTTCCTCCGGGATCAGAAGGAAGTCGTACGGCCTGTCCCAGGTCGAGAAGTAGCTACTGTCGGGAAGAAGGGCCATTTGAGCATCGAATACCTCGTTGAAGACGATCCGGAAGGTGTTGACTGGCGTCAGGGAGGGATAGACCGTATCTGGCGGCGCCCCGGGCAGCAGGATGGCATTCAGGATGGCCGTTCGCTCGCGGACATCCGACTCTTCCATCGAGTCCCAGACCAACCCAGACCCGGGTCCATGATCTGCCTGCAGGATGATGATGGGGGGATGGGCCGAGTTGGCGAGGATTCCGCGGATCGATCTCAGGATCGCCGGGGTGATGAACTGGACCTGTTCCGAGTATCCCGAAAGATACTCCGAGGGAGAGCCGTCGAAGCCGTTGCCGTCGTCGAAGCTGAACGGAATGCGTTGGTCTGCCAGGCTGCCGTCGCGAAGGAGGATGAAAGGCGGGTGAGGTGTCAGGATATGAGCGAAGACGAATTTTGGCCCGGGCTCTCGAGCAATCGTCGGCAGGCTCTCGAGGGCGAATTGAATGCGCGCAAGGTGTGCCCGGGCGCTCAGATTCCCTTCGACATCGCTGATGACAGTTGCCAGCTGGGGCAGCAAAACCAGGCTGCTGGTTTCGAGCATCAGCCGTTCGAGATTCGTCGGCAGGCCGCCAGGAGGTACGAGATATTCGTCGGCGTTGTCAAGTTCCGCCGTGCGCGAACCGGTCTCGAAAGCGTAGGATGTGTACCCGCGGGAGTCCAGTGTCTCTTTGACCCGGCTCCAGCGGATCAGGCGGGCGAGCGGCAGCCGCCGGTTGGCATCGGGGCCTACCTTGGCGGCGACCTCTTCCAGGTAGGTCATGTTAAGCGCCGATGCCAATGAATGTGTAGTCTGAATGTAGTTGGAGCGACTCTCGTCGGCGATCGTGAAACCCAATATCTCCAGTTCCCGAAGGAACTCCCCATTGTCGATGCCGTAGATCGCCTTGAGCACATCGGACCTGGCATAGCCGTCGAGGATGATGTAGTAGATGTCTGGAGGATCATCCGCCAGAGGCAGAGTTGCCTCAATCGACGGGATTTCCTGGTCGGGGAGGGGGTACGGCCTGCCGATGGAGTACTCATACACCATCACCGTGCCCAGTGGGAAGAGCATGGCGATCAGCGCGATGGCGTTGACGCCGAAGGTCCAGCGCTCCACGCGGACCTTGGTGAGCGCCAACAACAGCGTCCCTCCGACGAAGACCGCCAGCCAAGTGAGGATGAGGGTGTTCTGCTGCCCGGTCAGGCCGACCCGTTGGAAGATCGCTCCCGTCTTCGGGCCAAGGAACCCCAAGTAGACGTGACCGAAGGAAAAGAACAGCAAGAGGAAGAGGGAAGCCACGAACGCCGATCGGGCGAGACTCCTCACGAAGATTCGGGCAACACTCCATGCCACGGCTGCGAGCAACAGGCACAAGAGGAGCGGCCGGACGGCATCCTTTAAGTGGATCTGCGAGATGTTCGGGGCGAGAAGCGAAATCACCGGTAGCACCGCGAACAGGATGGGGTGGATGGGCCAGTCGTACCACTTTACGCTGCGCCATCGCTGGCTAGCGCCTGCTCGGGACTTGGGAGTAGGGAACCCCGCGGGTTCATCAGTTAGGGACAGGATCTCCATCCTATTCCTCAGGTGAGCGACACCGCGCCATCTGCCTTGGAGGCCTGTGCCTGGAGCGCCCAAGTGGCTCTCGACGCAAGGGTGAGGGGCCTTGTGCGGCTCGAGTCTGGCCTTTGGTGGCTGGCCGTGATCGTCCTCATTGATCCGCCGGCTCGATCGGGGCCTCGTAGAAGGTGTACGGTCTCTGCCAGTTCGAGAATTCGCTCCTGTCTGGCAGGAGAGGCAAGTCATAGCCGAGGTATTCGTTCAGGAGAATGCGGAAAGAGTTGACCGGCGTGATTCCCTCATACAGGGCGCCGCTCGCCGCCGGAGCATAGTACGCATTGAGGATGCTCATTCGCTCACGCAAGTCCGTTGTCTCGGGGGATAGCCAATTAAGCCCCGCGCCGGGGCCGTGGTCGGCCTGCAAGACGATTACCGGAGGCCGGCTCGCGCCCGCCAAGATCTCATCGACAAGTTCCAGGACGCGCTGGTTGGTGTACTCGATCTGAGACGCATAGCCGGCTCTGTACTCATCCGCCGATCCGGGAAACTCATTCCCGTCTTGCAGCTGGAACAGATGAGGAGGGTTCACAGCCTCGCCTTCGGCGTCGTAAGCAAAGGGGGGATGGGGGAGGACGATGTGGGCGAAGACGAATTTCGGTCCGGGTAAGGTCGCCAGGCGGCCAATTTCCGCCATGGCAAATTCCAGGCGCTGGCGGTGGGCTGTGTATCCGGGCAGGGCGGACAGGACCCCTGCCCGGGCAAGCCCGACGAGCGCGGGTCCGAGCCCGAGGTTCTCGAGTACCTGCGACTCGAAGGCCGTGGTCGCAGACAGATGTTGCCGGGGATAGACGTCGGCATTGTCGATTTCCGTCCGACGGTATCCGGTGGGCAGGGCGATGAACTCGTATCCATGGCGGGCAAGGATCTCACGTAGTTGGCTGAAGCGGATCAGTCGGGCAATGGGCCGCTGATCCGGGGAGTCACTGCCGAGCCTGTCGCTCACGGCATCGAGGTACGCCAAGTTCAAGGAGGATGCCACCGAAAGCGACGTCTGACCATAGTTCGACCGGCTGGCGCCGGCAACATAGAATCCCCGGTCTCGCAGCGCGGAAAGAAAGTTGGAGTTGTCGATGCCGTACAGGTCGGCGAGGACGTCTTCCCGGCCGTAGCCATCCAAGATGATGTAGTAGAAGTCGGGAGGGGAGCCTGCTGGGTCGTGGGGGGGCAGGCCCGGAATCTCTTGCAGAGCCGGTTGCCAAGGTTGACGCAGCTGAGTCTCGTGCTGGGCAATCCGGATCACAGGGGGTACCAGCATGGCGATCGCGACAAGAAGCAGAACCCCGCTCATGCCGCGCTGGATGGTTCGCGATCGCAAGATCGAGTAGATGGCCAGGCCGATCGCAGCCATCCACAGAATAGAGATGGCGCGAGCGACCAGCCCCTTGGTGTCCCAGTACATCATCCCGCCGAGGCCTTCGCGGATCAAGCCCTGGGAAAGGAGCAGGATGCCAAGAGACACCGCCGCAGCTGCTGCTTCCACCTGCCGCAGCAGGCGTTGAAGCAGGATGAACGCGCCAGAGGCAACCAGCACCATCAAGAGCGCAGGCCGCAGGGCCGCCTCGGGAGCTACGACTTCGATGTTGGCTGAGAGCAAAGAAACGACCGGAACGAGGGCGAAGAGCAGGGGGTGGAACAACGCCGCCAGGATCAGCATCAGCTCTCCAACCTCCATTCGGCAGGCGTTCGGATGAGGGAGGCATCCCGCGTGGATGGAACCATGCCGCCTTCGGACCGAGCCTGGGGCTCTCCGGCACCACATACCGCTTCGTAAAGGACAACCCATTCGTCCCTCTGTACCTCTCTGAGGCACCCCAGGTCACGGTAGGCGGTCAGGCGCTCCACGGCCATGCGCACGACGTTCTGCTGATCGTGCTGCAGAAGGAAATCCAGATCCTCGATGCTGAACAGGATATGAGTCGCGCCAAGCTCAGCCAGCCACTGCGTGAGGCTGTCATCGGAGGGAAGGGCGGAGATCTCCGCCGACCAACGGTAGTGATCGGGGTCCGGCAGGCAGGCGGGCAAGCAGTAGTAGCCGCGGCCATCGCCGATCAGCAGCACTCTGGAACCCTCAGGTAGTTCCTCGACAGCCATGCGACCCACCGGGAAATCTTTGACCATCCGGGAGAGAAAGCCTCTTCTCGTCTCCAGTCCAAGTGAAACCGGGAGAGGTTTGAATTGCCGAAACATGACAAGTTGATAGAACAGGCTGACGGCCAACAGCCCAACGGTCAGAGAGGGGAGCAGTGCGGAGAGGGGCAAGCGTTTCTCCCGTTGAGCCTCGGCGATCCTGTCAACGACGTAGGCGGATGAGATGGCCAGGGCAGGAGCAATCGGGAGCAGGAAGCGAAGCTGCTGGGAGCCGGCGAACCAGATCCCGATCCGTGTAATCGAGATCGCCAGCAGAAGGGTCACGATCCGGTTCTTGCGCAGGAAGGGGTAGGCAAACAGAAGCAGGAACAGCAGGCTGGGCATGTCGATCAGATTCATGACGGTGCCGAAACGTTCGTGCTGGGCGTAGGCATTCCAAGGCAGGGCCAACGCGCTGAGGATTCCCTTTCCTGCACCAAAACCGTTGAGATAGCCCATGTACAGTTCCAGCCTGCGGGCTGACCACTCGGGCCCGCCGAGGTACAACGGGTAGACCGGGTTGCCGAACCACAGCCAGTTCTTGGCGTACCAGGGAGCCGCCACGAGGACCCCGGGGAGGAGGAGCAGCGCGAGAGAGGACAGCGTTCGACGCCAGCCCGCCTGGAAACCAAGGCAGACGACGGCCAGTGCGAGAAGGCCAAGGCCGGCCGCGGCGATGTACTTGGTGCCAATCGCCAACCCAGCGAAGACGCCCGCCAGGACCAGCCACCGGCGTTCACCGGCTCGCCACCATTCGACGACACAGGCAAGGGCCAGAAATTCGAACGCCGCCCAGGCGAGATCGATATAGGCAAACGAAGCCCACACGGGAAGCGTGGGCAACCCGACCAGGATCGCCGCGCCGAGCCATCCGACGATCCCACCCAGCCAGCGCCGCGCCGTAAGCCAGGTGGCGGCCACGAGCAGCAGGCCGAACAAGTAGTGGACAAGCTTGGGGAAGACGTCGTCTCCCCTGCTCATCCCGATCGTGAACAGCATCTCAATGCTGAAAGGCCCGTTCACATACCAGTTGTCCGGAACAGGATAGATGCGTGCAACTTCGAGGAAAAGGCGAGGGCCGACAAGGTGGTACATCAGGCCGTCGTAGTCCCACGGAGGGGTGAGCGTCTGCACGAAGGCGAAGGAGAAGATTGCCGTGAGAAGGACGAGCGTCAGCCGGGGCAGGACCCCGGCGCGCTTCCACTTCGCCAGAACTTGGGCCGGCACTGTCAAGAGCCAGGCGACAGCTTCTGCCGAAGGCTCGGCAGCAACGATGGAAAGCCCCAGGAGCAGGGTCGAGATTGCGGCCGCCGTCAGCCAACCGATCATTCCCAAGGCGAACACCAGATAGGCAATCGCCCCCAGGCCGAGAGCCTCGGCAAGCAGCCAACTGAAGGAGGAGGGGGCCGGCTGGAGACGCAGGAGTCTGAGAAGCCTCCGACCGGTGCCCGCGGCAAGCACGCCCACGAGCAACCAGAGCAGGATGCTCAGCCCTGCGTCGCGCAGCGCCTCGATCCCGAGGTCATCCAACCCTCGGGGCGTTGTCAGCCACCTGGCGGCGAGGAGGAGAGCCGTGCCCAAGGGGACCGCCCACGGCGGGGGCATGCGGCGGCCGGTGGGCGAGGGATCTGAGCTCATCCCGACCATTGTATTCGCCAGCAAGAAACGCGAAAGGCGGGGCTGTCGGTTGACTGCCCCGCCTCGGGTACTCTCCTGCGCTGATCAGGAGCTCGTTGGGGAATTGGCAATAGCCGGCGCCGGCCGTTTGGATCGGCTCACCGACCAGGCCAGCAGCCCGGCCAGCCCCACCACCACCAGCCAGCCGGCGACCCCAAGATCCGTGTACGTCACGATGATCGGAGCGATGATCACCGAAACCAGGTTGACGACCTTGATCATCGGGTTCAGCGCCGGTCCGGCGGTGTCCTTGAGTGGATCTCCGACCGTGTCGCCGACCACGCCCGCCTTGTGGCGCTCCGACCCCTTGCC
>JALHUE010000098.1 GCA_022866145.1 Anaerolineales bacterium
CAGGCTGGGCTGCGACGCCGTGCTCTCGGATGACCCGGGGGCGACCCGGCGTGCGCTCGATCGCATCGCGCACGGCCCGCCTGCCGGCTCCGCTTGATGCGTGCAGCTGTCGGGCGACGCTATTCCAGGCCGTGGAGCTGCCGCACCCCAGCCACAACTCTCTGAACGGTCTCCCATGCCTGGGCGCGCAGGCCAGGATCCGGCGCCGGAAGCTCGCCGTCGTGCAGCCAGCGTCCGCCGTGAGTGGAGCGATAGCGGGCGGGAAGCTCGAGCGGTGGGTCGGCTTCGGCCATCACTGCCAGAGCGAGTGTCCAGGCGCGCGGGACCACGTCCAGGTCATAACCGCCCCCGCCGAGGGCCAGCCAGCGGGAGGACAGCCGGGCGAGACGCTCCACGATTGCAGCCTGCCCATGCGTCGTGAGGGCCAACTCGGCCAGCGGATCGCGCACGTGCGTGTCGACGCCCAGCTGTGTGACCACGATGTCTGGGTCGAAGCGCTGCACCACCCGCGGCACGATCTGGTCGAAGGCCCAGAGATAGGCGTCGTCATCGGTATGTCGGGGCAGGGGGACGTTGACCGCATAGCCCTGGCCGGCGCCCCGTCCGACCTCTTCGACTCCGCCGGTTCCCGGAAACAGGGTGCGACCATCCTGGTGCAGCGAGACCGTTAGCACCCGATCGCTGTCGTAGAACCCCCATTGCACGCCGTCGCCGTGGTGAACGTCGACGTCGATGTAGGCCACGCGCCAGCGGAGGTTGACCAACCATTGGATGGCGATGGCGGCGTCGTTGAAGACGCAGAAGCCAGAGGCGTGATCGCGCCAGGCGTGGTGCAGCCCGCCGCCGAGATTGAAAGCGACATCCGATTGCCCACTGGCGAGCCGCTCGGCTCCGAGCAGGGCGCCGCCTGCCTTGGCAGCCTCGCTTTCGAACATCCCGGAGAACACCGGATTGTCGCCCGGGCCGAAGTTGAATCGCCTGCCCTCCACCTCACGACTGCCCGCGCTCAGGCGGCGGACGGCCTCGATGTACTCCGGGGTGTGAAACAGGGCGAGCTCTTGATCGGTCGCCAGGCGCGGCGGGACGACGGTGACGTTGCTGCGGGAGAGCAGCCCGGTTTCGGTCATCAGATCGACCGTGCGCCGCAGGCGCTCGGGTCGAAGTGGATGCCCGTCACTGTGGCCGTGGGCCCAGAGGGCGGAGGAGGCAATCAGTGCAACCTGGCGCATTCATTCCCCGTTGTCAGCATAGCGGAAGCGGCTCCCCGGCTCAAGAGGCTGCCCGCCGGCATCCGGGGCAGGGGACAATGCTGGTCCGCCTGGCACGGCCTCAGCCGGACCCCTCGCGGATCGGGAGAGGGAGGCCTGCTCGAGCTGAGGTCTGATTTCGGATGGCGGGTCGCCCAGCGACTGGAGCCGGAACGGATCGTCTGGCTTGTGACCGTCGGCCGCATCGGCGCCCACCGGCCGAGGCCCGTCTGGTCTATTGGGAGCGTGAATCGGTCCTGCTCACCTCACGCCCGAAGCCGGCCAAGATCGACCACATCCGCCGCAACCCGCGGGTAGCGCTTCACTTCGACGGCGACGGGTAAGGCGGCGACATCGTCGTTCTTCTCGGCCAAGCCGGGCTGGATGCCGAGCCCGCGCCGGCATGCGATCATCCCTCCTATCTCGAGAAGTTCGCTGCTGGCCTACATCGGATCCAGATGACTCCCCAGGACTTCAGTCGGGCCTACTCCGCCGCACTGTGGTTTGATCCATCGAGGCTGAGACGGCACTGCCATCAACCCTTCGGCGATCGGCGCCCAACCTAGCGGCGGGGGACGCCATGCAGGCCGTGCCCGACCGATTCTGGCGCGCCTTCGGCTGGCAGTGCCTGGGGTGGGGGGCGGTCGACCCCCCCGTCGCCGGGCTTGGGATTTCGCGGGTCACTCGCGCCCATCCGGTTTCGGCACCTGAGCATGCCTGCCGGCTGAAGCGGCTGCTGGTGGCGAGCGGCGCGTTGGATGCGGTGTACCTCACCGATACACTTCTTCTGCTGCGCTCGGGCCGCCGCCGCCGATCCCCCGTCCGGGCTGGCAGCGGGGTCTGGGTTCTCCGGCAGGCGATGAGTCACTTTGAGATTCCGGCTTCGCTGATCGACCAACTGCTGCTTACCGGCCGAGGGCAGTACCGCGCCACCCCGGACCTCGAAACTCCAGCGCTGACTGTCCAGGCCTTGAATGATCCGCTGATCACCCGACGACGGACGCGGGGACTGCTACGCCGGTTCCGGGTGCCGCTCGAGGATGTCAAGGTGCCCGGATCCTGCGATCGCTTGCACCTGAGTTCGCCGGGGACGGAGCAGGTGATGCGGGCGGCGCTAGGCCTCGCCCGGTCGCTGCTTGCGGCCCGGCTGGCTTGATTCGAATCCAGAGGGAAGTCTGTCTCGCCGCCAGCTCAGGCGCCAGGGCGCGTGCCCGACGGTGAGCCGCTCAACCTGGGGTCGGACCGAACACCGGATGCCGCGTCGCCGCCAGGTTGACCAGGCGGCTGATCATGCTGCCGTGGGTGTAGCCCTCAAGCTCGGCGGCGCAGGCCATGCTGCTGTCGGCGCTCAGATCGGCGTTGGGATTGACATCCAGGACGTAGAAGGTCTCATCCCGCAAGCGGATGTCGAGGCGGCCGTAATCGCGGCAGCCGATGGCTTCGTAAGCGGCGTGCGAGACCCGGGTCAGCTCCCGAAGCTGCGCCTCGCTGAGCGGGGCTGGCAGCCTGAGCTGGATGGCGTCGTAGTGAGATGACCCGGGCGTGAACTTCGAGTCGTAGGTGCACAGCCGGTCGCGCACATCATCGAAGGCGGCGAAATCCATCTCGGCAACTGGAAGGAGATTGGTCTCGCCGTTCCCCCACAGCGACACATGGAATTCGCGCCCGTCGACGAAGTCCTCGACCAGGGCCTGCCCGCCGTACGTGTCGAGCACCAGGGCCACTCGCTCGCGCAGCGCTTGCTCATTCAAGACAATCGCCTCGACGGTCACACCGACGCTGGAGTGCTCGTAGGCCGGCTTGACAATGGCGGGATAGCAGT
Organism: Anaerolineales bacterium; assembly: GCA_022866145.1. Lineage (NCBI taxonomy): Bacteria > Bacillati > Chloroflexota > Anaerolineae > Anaerolineales > Anaerolineales bacterium. The sequence goes on from JALHUE010000098.1 coordinate 3,070, forward strand.
CCCATCCGCCAGGTTCGGGTGATGAGCACAGCATCCAGCGCGGGGTCGGCACCCCGTGCGCCTCCAGAATGGCCTTCACCAGCGGCTTGTGCCAGGACAAGCTGAGCACCGCCGGATCGGCTCCGGTGTAGGCGAAGCCCATCTCCTCGAGGACCTGCGCCACGAGCGAATCACTGCGCGGGATCCCCGGAAGTTCCTCACACCAGTTGAAGACCAGCGTGCTGTTGGGGTCAAAGGCCTGCAGTCGGGGATGCAGGTCGGGATCGCTGACGGCCAGCTCACTGACCTGGTGGCCCATCGAACGCAGTTCGCTCACGAGCTGATCTGTCTGGGCAACAACAGCTTCGCTGGCCTCGGGTTCCCAGGCGGGGTCGAGGTTGTACAGCGTCAGGATCGGCAGGTCCGTTCGAGTGGTTGCGTTTGCCATCTTCCGCGGTCACCCCTCGTTATCGTCGTCTGGTTATGTCTTGACCTACCCGCATTAAGCCCTACCTGTGGCGGAAATGCAAGGGTTTGGGGGCACATTTTGGGGGGGGTGGTCAGAGGCTGGATTCGGCAATGACGGCCATCCGACGGCGACCGGACCGACCCGGCGTGGGCTCGCTCTCAGTTCAGGTTGGGAGGGTCCGCAGGGCGGGCGAGTTGAGCCCGCAGGAGGCGCGGCTGGATGCCAGGTCCGCGCGGCCGGGAGGCGATCCGCTGGGGAAATGCGTCAAGGCGTGGGGACGGCGCCGTCGGCTCCAGGCGCATGGCGCGGGTCGCGCACACGCGTCCGGAGGATGAACAGGGCCGCCAGGTTGAACACGGCCGCGAGCAAGAACAACGCCACGAAGCCGCGCGACGCCAGCCAGGCGCCGATCAACGGCGCCAGGATGCCGGCGACTCCCAGGCTGCTGTTCACGATGCCGGCATAGGTCGGCTGTCGTCCGGCAGGCGCGAACTCCAGGGTGAGCAACAGGCCGGACACGATCTGCCCACCGATGGCAAAGCCGATGAGCAGAAACGCCAGGTAGTACGCCTCAGGCGCCGGCGACCAGGCGGTCAGGGCGAAAGCCAGCAGGTAGGCCACGGCTGTGATCTCGACCGAGAGCAAATGGCCGCGCCGATCGGCCAGTAGGCCCAGACTGAGCGTGCCTAGCGCCTGTCCCACCAGGGATACTGCGGTGTACATACCAACGGTGCCGTCGCTCACCTGCCAGAGCCGCAGCGCGCTCAGGGTCACGAACCCCAGTCCCATCGCCCCGAAGGCCAGCGTCACTCGCCCGAGAAGGTACCAACGGAAGTTGGCCTCGGAGCGCACAACGTCCGGCAGGTTCGACCAGAAGTCGCGCGCCGATTGGCGGGGAGCCTGGACGACCGGGACCGGCTCACGGACCAAGGCCATGAATCCCAGACTGAGCAGGATGCTGAGCGCTCCGAGGGCAAACACGGCTACGAAGTTGGCCGGGTACTTGAGCGAGGTCAGCAGCGCGGTGCTCGCGAGCGCGCCCAGGGCCCCGGTCGTTGTGCCGACGAATCCGCCGATGCCCATGAAGCGCCCACGGCGCTGCACCGGGAAGCAGCGTCCGACCAGCTCCTGCCAGGCGGGCGCGATGGACCCGGCGCCCAGCACGTGCCAGGCATAGGCAACCAGCGCCAACACCAGCGCCGATGTCGGCGCGCGAGCGGCAAGCGCCGCAGCCAGGACCAGCAGGAACAGCGGAAGACGCTCGGCAAAGAAACCGACATTGACCATGATCGGGAGCATGCGCGGCACTCGCTCGACCCCGTTTGCCGTGAACAGCTGTGGCAGGTACCAGCCACCTTGCGAGAGCATCGCCACCAGGCCGAACACGAGTGTGCTTTCGGTCAGCTTGGAGAAGAAGAGCGGCAGGATGGTGCTAGAGGCGATGAACGACAGGCCGAACCAGAAGAGGGCCAGCTCGAGGATGCTCACCGTCAGATTCCAGCGGTAGTTGCGCTCGACCTCGAGCTGAAGCTGAGCCCCTTCGAACGAGGCGTATGGCCGGTCGAGCTCGAGCAGCCGGCGCAGCATGCGGCGGGAGGATGACATGATCGACGGATTCCCTTCTCAGGGAAGCGGCCGGCCCAGCCAGCCTTGGCTCGCCAGACTCCACGCCGGTTCCCCAGCCTGCGCTGGGCCCCCCCCGCCAGCCCCGCATTCTAGCATTCTACCGGCCTCCGGCTGTCGGCTCCAGCTCGAGACCCTAGCCGCCAAAACGGAAATCGACCGTGGTTGCGGGGCGTATAATTAGGATAGAGACTATCAGAATAGGGATCCGCGCGCATCTGGGGCCTAAGGCCTCAACCCCACCCGGAGCACACCGGGTGTTCGCGGCCAAGGAGTTGCCGATGCCCCCCCTCAAGTATCACAGCGGCCAGCGGTCGATCCAGGAAGAAGCCAAGACGACACACGTGGCAGCCAATCTCGCCAGTTGGGTGGGCCCGGTGGGCGAATTCGCCCAGCTTGCGGACCTCGCCCTCTTGGCGAACTGGCAACAAGAGGATCTGGCCTTCACCATCCTGAGCGGCAAGCCTCCGCTGGTGCAGGTGGATCCGCATGCCCCCCATCGGCTGCTGCTTCCCTCGCCGATTGGGGAACGGCTGCCTGCCCTCACCCGCTGCGGCGGCCTGTTCATCCATCTGGGCCAGGCGCGCCGGGTGCGAGTCAATGGGGAGCTGACCCACCGGCCGGACGGTGTCGAGCTGGTGGGTGACGAGACCTTCACGTTGTGCCGCAAGTACATGTCGCCCTCCGAAGCGCTGAGCACGGGACTGTGGGTCGGGCCGCAGCTGCGCGAGCCGATTGCCATCGACGATCCCTGGGCGGCCGGCGTGGTTGGAACGGCCGATGTCTCCTTCCTTGCCAGCCTGAGCCCTGACCAGCATCCGGATGTTGCCCATCGCGGGGGACCTCCGGGATTCCTCCGCTTCGAACCCGAACATCGCTCCCTCGAGTGGACCGAATACCTGGGCGACGGAGTTTTCAAGAGCGCGGGCAACATCCGCGCAACCGGGGTGATGACCCTGTTGGTGCCAGACGTGATCACCGGAGATGCTGTGGAGTTGGTGGGCCGGGGCTCCTACACCAACATCCGCATGGAGCGCCGGGAGCGGGTTGACCCTCTGATCCAGGACAGAGAGCCCTACCCGGTTCAGGGCAGGCTGGCCTGCAGCCTCGATCGGGCCTACAAGCTACATGGCGCCATGGCACCGCGCGCTCCGTCGAAGAATGGCCGCAAGTTCACAGCCGACGCCCATGTCGACGAACAAGCTCCACAGTAGGTGCCATCGGCCGCGAGCCTGAAATCTCGTGCCGAGCGCCTCCAGCCCCAGGCGTGGCAACCCGGCTGCGCGCCGCGCCGGTCAGCTTCGACACTGACGGCAACAGCCGACCTCCCCAGGATTTCGCGCCCCCACCGAGGGCCGCAACCTGATTCCCAACGGGCCTGAATATCAAGTGCAGGGCATCTAGGACCGCCGCAGCGGGCGATGAACCCCAGCACCCTGCGCCGCCAGCAGGAGACCGAGGGCTTGACCCATGGTTCCCAGCCGTCGGAAGGTTGGGGTACGCCTCGGCGCACTCCGGGGTCCCGCCCAACTGGCATCTCGCCGGGGTGCGAACGGCACGCCGTCTTCCGGCGGCTTGGCGCAAGACCCCCCTCCGGATGCGGGCGTCCATCGAACGGACTGGCTCGCCGTTCCCGCCTCCCCACAGGGCTCAGCTCCCGGCGCCGCTCGTCGTGGCGTTCCATGGGGCAGGGGGGACGGCTCTCGGCATGTGCCGGATGAAGGGCGGGATGCTCGAACTCGCCAGGACGCGGGCGTTCATCCTGGTCTGCCCACATGGGCTGGAACGGCATAGGAATGGCGGTCGGCTCATCACCCGCCGGCGCGCCCAGGCCGAACACACCGAGGACGTCGGATTCCTGGCCGCCGTGGTCGAAGATGTACCAGCCCTGGTTCCAATGGACCCATGGCGAGCGTGTGCTGCAGGTATCTTCAACGGCCGACAGATGAGCTTCCGTCTGGCCGGCGAACGCTCCGGCCTGGTCAGCGCCGTCGCTCCGGTGGCAGCCTTGATGGCGGACAGCCTGGAGGCGGGCCGGCGAAGCCGGTCTCGTTGATGATCCTCAACGGCGCGGACGACCCTCGCGTGCCCTACGAGGGCGGGGGGATCGGTTGCGGTCGTCAGGACCTCGGCCGCGTCCGTTCGGCCGAAGGGGTCGTGGACCTGTGGGCGGAGATCAACGCCTGTACGGATCGGCTCGCGGTGGACCCCCTTCCCGAGCAGGTCCCGGGCGATGGCACCCGTTTCCGTCGGCTGAGCTACTCGGAGTGGGCAGACGGGAGCCGGGTGGCGCTGTACGAGATCGAAGGAGGGGGGAATACCTGCCCGCCAGCCTCATCGACCGGGTCAGCCAGGAACTCGCCGGTAGCCAGGCCATCGGGGGGTTCTCCAGTTCGTAGCGCCTGGCCGCGCACCCCGAATCTGCGACGCAGTGATCGATGCTTCCCGCAGTGCATATCGTGGGCGCGCCAGGCACGCTCGCTTTGCGCCCGTGGCTCGGGCAATTGCGCAAATGGTTCGGGCGCAGGCTCCGATCGGGGTCTCCGGATGGCGTGCAATGCCCGACGCAACCGGGCGGCGGTTGTGCGGGAATCCCAACCCGGCATCGCCGGCCTCTACCTCCGGGCGCACCCACGAGCTACTGCCGAGCTGTGAGGCGGGGCCTGCCTGGCCAGGGCCGGGCAGACCGCCGCCTCGGTTGTGGCTTGGGCTCGCCGCCCGCTTACCCGCCGCGGGTCGAGCCACTCCGGTGCCGGCGCACAGTCAGCCGGAGGCCGCCTGTGCGGCAGCCGGATCGTCCTGCATCCGCCCGAACTGGTTGCCCTCGATATCCTGGCAGTAGGCCAGCCAGCCAACGCCCGGGACGGCGGATTTGAGATGCACAATCCTGGCGCCGCAGGCGACGACCTTCTTTAGGTAGGCATCAAGGGAGTCGACGCTGAGGGTGTTTTGAGTCCCCCAGCCGGGTTCGCTGCGTCGGCCCAGCCCACCATCGATGCCTGGCTATGAAGCGGGGCCGGTCGTGATCAGCCAGTATTCCAGCGGCCCCTCCGATTTGTGGATCCCCGGCCAAACGTCTGCTCGTAGAACGCGACCGCGCGTTTCGGTTCGTCGGCCGAACTCTCGAGATGGACTACTCGTGGCATGGCCGCCTCCCTCTGGCTGCCGGATGAAAGTTGTCAGCCGATCACCGGATGTTGGCCATCTCATCCCCCCCGGCCGGGAGTCTGTCGGCCGGGAGGCCAGACAACGGCCGGTTGGTAGCCTGTTCACGACCTATGGCATCCGGTGGCGCACAGTGAGCTTGCGGCGCCCCCGGCGGAGGTTGGGATGCACCGGGGGTGGTGGAGAGCGGCCGAGGATCAGTCGGCGGGCGTGGTACCGCCCGGCTATGGGGGTGGGGCGCTCGGCGTTCGATAATCGAGCCGACGATGACCCGCCCCGATGCCCGAGCCGGTGAAGTCCGCCCCAAACGCCGTAAGAGGCGCAAGCCCGCAGGCTGCACTATCGCCGCGCTCGGTCTGGCACTTGCCGGCCTAGTCTGCGTCTCCACGAGTTTCGGTCTGGGTCTTGCGGTCCAGGCGGCGCCAGGATCGGCCCTCGCCCTGCCAGCGTTCGAAGGTCTGCCTGGCTTGATCCAAGATATGAAACGCTGGACCGCGCCGCCAACTGGCGCGAGCAGCCCGGCCGGGGATCCAGCCCCCACTGTCGAGGCTCTCCGGCCAACACCTCGCCCGGCCTCGGCGACTCCCTTCGTGCCTCTGGCGCCGGACACCGCGCAGCCGAGTCCCATCGCCTCCGCGACCCTCACCCAGACCCCCGCAGCCACCGCCACGGAGACATCAATCTCGACCACGGCCGTACTCGCTAGTGAGACCTCCAGCCCGGCGCCATCGGTCACTACGACTATCGCCACTGCCTTGCCGGCTACTCTCTCCCGCACACCGACCCGCACCCGGACTCCTACCCGCCGCCCTTCCCGCACGCCGACGCCTGAAGCCCCTTCGCCGACCTGGACCGCCTCGGCTACGCCCGAGGGCTGGGCAGAGACGGCCACAGCCGACGGCCCGCTGACCGCCACGATTGCGCCCCCATCGTCGACGCCGGTGTCCGGTTGCGCCGCCACTGGGAACTCCGTATACGAGAGTACGCTGCTGGCGCTGATCAATCAGGAGCGCGAGAGCCGCGGCCTGGGCGCCTACCGCTCGCAGTCGCAGCTGCAGGCGGCAGCCCGCGCCCACAGCCTCGACATGGCATGCAATGGCTTTCTTTCGCATACCGGATCCGATGGATCCAGCGTGCGGGATCGGGTGGAGCGGGAGGGTTACGACTGGTCGTGGATCGGGGAGAATATCTTCGCCACCGGAGACACATCGTTAGGCGCCCCGCAACGGGCCTTTGACTGGTGGATGAACAGCGCTCCGCACCGCGCCAACCTACTCAGCCCGAACTACACCGAGATCGGTCTTGGCTACGACTATCTGGCGGGCAGCGGGTATGGTGGGTACTTCACGGCGGTGTTCGCCAGGCCGTGAGCGCCAGGGGACCGGCAGGCCTTCATCGCCGGCCGGCGCCGGGTCCTTCCGCCGAAGGCCGACGGAAGGAGAGGCCCGGGACTAGTCGAAGAGATCGGCCAGGCGCTTGATCGCCTGAGAGATCACAGCTTCTGGTTGAAGCTGAACGATCGGAATGCCCCTCTGCTGGGCGAGAGCACACTGGTCGGCAGCTGGAGGCACCTGGCCCCGGATCTCCCAGCCGATCCGCTCCTCGATCTCTGCAGGCGCCATCGGCGAGGCGATGGGTGCCCGATTGACAACGACGAGCCCTAGGGCGGCGCCTGCGCTGGCGAGGCCGCGCACATAGTCGGCCGCCACCCTGCCGGCTTCGACTGAGTCCCGAACCGGGTCGACCAGGAGCAACACTGAATCGGATTTCTCCAGCGCCACTCGTCCGGCAGGTCCGATCGCCGGAGGCAGATCCACCAGCCGGTGGGCGGCCTTCGGGTCCAGCCCGTCCAGGATGGCGGCTGCTTGTTCGGGCTCGATCTGACGGTCTTCGACGATGTCCTCGGGAGAAGGTAGCAGTTTCAGTCCCGTAGTGTGCACGGCAAGCTGGCGCTCGACTTCCTGGGCCGTGATCGAACGGGCAGGAAGGCGCAGTAGATCGGCCAGACTCTTGCCGGAATGCACACCGATCAGCAGACCGGCGCTGCCGGGGTAGGGGCGCAGCTCGCAGGCCACGGTGGCGAGCTTGCGGAGAGCCAAGGACACCCCCAGATTGATGAGCAATGTCGTCGTGCCGCAACCGCCTTTGGCACCCAGCAAGGTCGTCATGCGCGGCGCCGCGGCCGGGGTGGCACTTCTCAGCCTTCGGGTGCGCTCCATCAGACTGGCGACGCGCGCCACGAGCTCGGCCGTCTCGACCGGCTTGACCACGTACTCATCGGCGCCGGCTTGCAGCCCGGCGATCTTGTCCGGGACCTCTCCTTTGGCGCTGAGAATCAGGATGGGAATGGTGGCAGTGTCGGGTCGAGCCCGCAATTGGGCGCAGAACTCCAGGCCGCTGACCCCCGGCAGCATCACGTCCAGGATGATCAGATCCGGCAGGGCGGCATCGATCGAGACCAGCGCCTTGTCGGCGTCCTGCGCGGCGCTGATGACGTAGCCTTCCCGTTCCAGGGCCATGCCCAGCAAGCGCAGCGTACTCAATTCGTCATCGACAATCAACACGCGTTCGGCCATGACCACCCCTCCTTCCTGCCGTGCAACCCTCGTGCCAGCCGGGTCCGGTGCGCCTTGTTGCAGGTAGTATTCGTCAGGAAGCCCGGAAGGACAAGGGCCCGGAGGGCACACCGGGGTGGGCGGCACTTGAGGGGAAGGGGGCCCATCGTGCGCGCCGGTCAGCGGCCGAATCCCAAGCCAGGCCTGACTCCGAGCCACCGTGCTCGATCCGGACGGGATACACGTGAGCCCACTAGGCTGCCGCGGGTCTCGGGCCGGCTACCCAGGAGGGTACCGCTCGAACCGCCGGATCGGAGGATCATCCGGGAGCCGGTGCGTGCGATGAGATCGGGGCGAATGTCAAGGGAGCCCCGGCCAGGATATACTGGCGCACCTTCGATCATGGAAATGCGGCTCCGCCGCAGGCGCCCCGTCCCGTCGCGCATGGGCTGTGCGGGAGGACGAATGTGCGCCCTTCGACTA
>JALHUE010000099.1 GCA_022866145.1 Anaerolineales bacterium
CAGAAGGCGTCGGGCTCCCAAGCGGGCTCACCACCCGGAGCCGGTCACGCGGGAGGTCGAAGCCGCCCATGGATCTCTCGGGCTGCGCCTGGCCACCCCGGACTTCCGTCTAGGTCGCTCTCGTCAGCCTCACGTCTCGGCGTCGAGCCTATCAATCAGTCTATCGCAGCTTCACTTTGCGCGGCGCAGCAGGCGGAGGTTCATCTCGCAGCCGGACACGAGAGCCTTTGGCGGCCTTCTTGGCCGGGGCTGGTTCGGTCCTGTGGAGCAGGCGGGAGCCTGCGCGCAGAAGGCCTGGGAGCAGCATCAGTGCGAGGAGCACGCCCAGGCTTGCGCCGAACAGTGCCCACGAGGGGAACGCTGCCACCTCCGGCAGGACACCGCCGGGGTTGTAGGCCGCCTCGGCCGAGACGTCGCTGTCGCTCAGGCGGACGGTCAGGATGCGGTTGAGGCCGTCCCGCAGGGGCGCCTGAGTCGTGTAGGACATGCGGTACTCGCTCTGCAGGGCGCGGCCGAGCTGCTGGTACAAGGCGGTCAGGCTGGCTTGGTCAGCCGCCAGCCCGAATGCGCCACCGGCGTTCTCCGCCAGCAGACGCAGCGACTCGTCATCCAGACCGGCGAAGGAAACCCCGAGCTGTGAGCGGTCGCCAAGCCCGATGGAGGATATCGACAGCTCGCCCTCGCGGACCTGCCCGATGACTGCGTCCTGCGACGCCTGGCTGGAATTGTCCATGCCGTCGGTCAGGGCGATGATCGCCTTGCGGCCCTGAATGGACCCGAGCAGCTCGATGCCTTCGAGCAGGGCGTCGTACATCGCCGTGTCATCCTGCGTCTCCAGTCCATCGATCGTCTGGTGCAGGGCAGCGCGATTCTGGGTGACCGGCTGCACCAAGTCGCTCTCGACATTGAAGGCCAGAATCCCCGCCTGATCGCCGGCCCGCATCTGGTCGACATAGGCATGGGCGGCGGCCTGCGCCGCCTTGAGCTTGCCCGCCACGGCCATGCTTCCAGAGACATCGATCACCAGCAGCGTGGTTAGCGGGCCGATCTCCCCTTGTCCGCTGACCGACTCGAGTCGGACCGCTTCGCCGTTCTCGAACAGCTGAAGCCGCTCGGGCGCGATCGGCATCGGTTCTCCGGAGGCATCGGTTGCCGAGACAAACACCTGCACCGCGGGAAACTGCGACCGGTCGATCTGAGTCACGTGCACGATCAGGTCGTCTTCGGCCTGGGCTGCCGCTCCGGGCTTGGCCGCGAGCGGTGAGAACGCGAAGGCGCCGAGAGACAGCAGCACCAAGGAGCGCGACATCCGGAGGGTCATCTCGTCACCTTCTCTCGTGATACACCAGCTCGGTGTTGCCCATGCGGATCTTCTGGTGGTCCGCCAAGGCGGCTATCTCGACCTTGCGGTTGTTGACGTAGGTTCCCTTCAAGCTGAGGTCCTTGAGGTTCAGGTGTGTGCCGGCACCGACCAGCATGGCGTGTTGGGGAGCGATATCGGGGTCCGGCAGGGCGATGTCGGCCTTGAGGGCGTCGCTGCCGAGGATGGCGGCCGGGCCGCCGGCCTTGAGGTACTTGTCCAGCATGAACTCCGCCCCTCGCAGCTTTCCCGAGACCACTTCCAGCCAGGCCCTGGAAAGCAGGACGCTGATCAAGGCGATGAAGGCTCCGACGCAGGCGCCGAGGACGACCAGACCCATGGCTTTGCCGAGCATCGGATTGTCGAGTCGTTGTTGCGAGGCAACCAGCAGCGCGCCGCCCAAGGCGCCG
>JALHUE010000100.1 GCA_022866145.1 Anaerolineales bacterium
CTGGCAGCGGACCTCCGGACTGTCCAAGGCAATCCTTGGCCTGGCTGGCCTGCGAGCACGACCGATCGAGGGCAGCTGAGGCGGAGCTGCGTGCACCGGTGTTTGGCCGGCGCGGCGTTAACGCCGCGCAGACGGGCTTGTACTATTCTATCCTCAGGAAGCCAATCCCTTGTAGGAACGGCCTGCGGGCCGTATACTACTATTTCGACCGAGGCAAGCCGCAATGCCCTTGTATGTGTACCGCTGTGAAAGCTGCGGGCTGCAGTTCGACCAGACTCAGCGGTTTTCCGATTCCCCTTTGACAATCTGTCCCGAGTGCGGCGAGGAGTCGCTACGCAAGCTCTATCAGCCGGTGGGCATCGTGTTCAAAGGCTCCGGCTTCTACGCTACCGACCATCGGTCTCCTTCGGGACAGGCTTCTAACTCCAAGAAGGCTGAGAAGTCGGAATCCAGCGACACCTCCCCGAAGAAGGAAACCCCCGCCGAGGAGGCCTGACCACCGGGAATCACTGCGCACATCCTGGCCGATAGCCGGCGCAGGCGCAATTCACACTGGCAATTGAATCGAACGGCCTGGCCGCCCACGCCAGGCTGTTTGCATCTGCGGGCGCCACGGCGGAACGCCGGCGGCAGCCTCGTGCGTGAGGCGGAACGCAAATGGGGCCTAAGCACTACCCAGGCCCCGCAGCTTACGTCTCGCGAGCCGCTGCCGCCCGGGAGATTCCCGGCCTTACATCTGGAACCCACCTCCGGCCTGCACCACACGGTACTCGAGATTCGTCACGTACTCCAGCAACTTCTCCCGCAGCGTCTCCCAGACTTCGCCAGAGAGCGCCTGATCCATCGTCTGGCGATCGGGGGCCACCCCACCGGTCAGGATCTGCGGGCGCTGACCGTAGGTGGTGTACCAGGCCTCTGTCGGCTGGATTCCCAGCCGCTGCATCCCAGGGACGAAGTCTCGCACGACGAACTCGAAGTACTCCTGTTCGCGCCCGGGAAGGATGTCCCACGTCATCAACAGCTTGACCACGTTCTGCCCTTTGTCTTCGGCACCACCGCCCCTGAGGGCTGGCTAGCCGGATCGCTCCAGCACAATGACCTGTGTGTCCTCGCCCAGCCCGCTCTTGGTGACCTTGAGCACCGGTGTGCCTTGAACGGACGTCAGCCCCATTTCCGACAAGAATCGATCCAGGGTCGCAAGCTTTGCCGACTCCGGCCCGGTCTTGAAGTGCATCGGAACGACGATCGAGGGTTCGATCAGGCTAATGACCTCTGCCGCCTGACCCGGCTCCATGCCCCCTCCACCGCCAACCGGTACCAGGGCGATATTCACCGGACCCAGATCCTCGATCTGAGCCTGGCTCGGGACATACGCCAGATCCCCAAGATGAGCGACTGAGACGGTTTCAAAGTCGAAGACAAAGATCGTGTTCGGGCGGGACTCGCTGCTGCGCGGTCCCTTGGCCTCCATGCGGATCCCGGCGATGAACACGCCCCCGATCTCGTACTCTCCCGGACCCCGGATCACCCGGCGCTCGCCTTTGACCGTCTGGGTGCTGTTGTGTCCGGGCGCATCGTGACTCACGGTGACGATATCCGCCTTGAGCTTGGGCACAGGCAGTCCTACGGTCGAGTCAAAGGGGTCTGTGACCACGGTCGCCAGACCGCGCTCAGACAAGCGGAAGCAGGAAAGTCCGTGCCAAACGATCTCCACGTCGCCTCCTGGCCGGGGGATTGCCCATTATACCTGAGGCAGCCTGCGTGCCGGCTGCGGTCAGGCTTCTTCGGTGGCGCTTGGCAGCCCGGCCCGGGCCTCGACCTGAGCCGGCGGCTCGAGGACACTGGTCGCCAGGCCGGCCTCCTGCAGGCGTCGGGCCGAGGGCAGCAAGCGCCGCTCCAAGGAACCGATGGCCTGGTTGTAGGCCTCGGCCGCACGGTTGAGGCTCTTGCCGACGTCCGCCAGGTGGTCGACGAAGGTCTCCAGACGCTTGTACAGCTCCTGGCCCTGCAGGGCGATCGCCCGGGCGTTGTCGGCGACCTGGGCTTGCTGCCACCCGTAAGCCACCGCCTTGAGCAGCGCCAACAGCGTGACCGGTGATGCCACCAGGACGTGCTGCTGGATTGCATCTTCCAGCAGCGCCGGGTCGTTCTCGAAAGCGGCGGCCAGACAGGCCTCATTGGGGACAAACATCACGACGAAATCCGGCGTGCGCTCGAACTGCTCCCAGTAGCGCCGCTGGCCCAGTTCCCGGATGCGGGCCTTCATCGCTCGGGCGTGCTCAATCAGCTTGGACCGCCTTGTTTCTTCGTCGACGGCCTCGATTGACTCCAGATAGGCGTTCAAGGGCACCTTGGCGTCGACGGGGACCACACCCTGGTTGGACAGGTAGACAATCATGTCCGGCCGGCCCAGGTCGCCGCTGAACTGCTCCTCAAAATCGACGTGGTGCACGAGGTCGGCCAGCTCGACGACGCGTCGCAGCGTCACCTCGCCCCAGCGGCCTCGTACGGATGGCGATTTGAGGGCTTGGGCCAGGGTCAGCGTGGTGGTCTGCAGGGCGGTCTGGGCGCTGGCCAGCTGGCGCACCTGCTCCTGCAACCCGTAGTAGGCGCCTTCCCGTTTCTGCTCGAGCTCGCGCAGGTGGGTATCGAGGGACTGCAAGTTGGCGCGCAGCGGCTCCACCAGGCCGTGCATCTCTGAGCGGTTCAGTGCCAGATCGCCCTCCACTTGGCGGATCACAGCTTCGCTCTGGTCGCGAGCCCGCCGAAGCAGCTCGTCGGAGGTCAGCTGCAGCGCGTGCGAAGCAAGGGAGTCAAAGGCCTCGCGCAGCTTGGACTCGGATTGCTGCATCCAAGCCAGCTTCTCCTGATCGGCGCGCCGCTCGGCCTGCAGCTGCGCCAGCTGGATCTGGGCGCGGTCGGAAGCCGACCGCATCCGCACGATGGCTGCCAAGTAGCCCAGCACCGCTCCCAACAGCAGGCACACCCCTCCGACCAGAAAACCGGCCCACAAGTCCATCTCGCCTCCCGTCTGGGATCCGGACGCACGCGCTCCATCTTCCCGCGAAAGCCGGCCTGCCGCAATCGCCTACACAAGGGAGGGCGCCGGCAGGTGTATCGCTTTCGACCGGATACACAGGTAGAATCGCCTGTCGATACGAACGGAGACCCTTCCAGGCCCCCAATGCCCATCTCCCATCGAGTACTTGGTCAAGCTGGTGAGGGAAGCATGCCCGGGGACAAGTGAAGGCAACTGATGAGTCTCTCCATCGAAACCAGAGGCCTGTCCAAGTCGTTCGGGACGGTCGCCGCAGTTGAAGCGGTCAACCTGAGCATCCATCAGGGGGAGCTCTACGGCTTCCTGGGTTTAAACGGCGCAGGGAAGACCACCACCATTCGCGCCTTGCTCGGCATGATCCGGCCCACCCGGGGATCGGTGCGTGTGCTGGGGGAGCCGATCGGCCCCGGCGGGCGGGGACCCTGGAGGCGGGTCGGCCATCTGGTGGAGACGCCCGCTGCCTACCCTGAGTTGACCGTGCGGGAGAACCTTGAGATTGCGCGACGCCTGCATGCGATCTCTGACGCTGGCTGCGTGCCGCGTGCGATCGAGCGGCTCGACCTGGGCCGCTTCGCCGACCGCAAGGCCGGGTCACTCTCCACCGGCAGCCTGCAGCGACTCGCCCTGGCCCGCGCCCTGCTCCACGATCCCCAGGTCCTGATCCTCGATGAGCCGGCCAATGGCCTGGATCCCGCCGGGGTGGTCGAGATCCGCCACCTGCTGTCGCACCTGGCTCTTGAGAAGGGCGTGACCGTCTTCATGTCGAGTCACATCCTGTCGGAGGTGGACCGGCTTGCGACTCGCATCGGGATCATCCATCGAGGTCGGTTGCTGGAGGAGATAGAAGCTCATCAGCTCCGCGCTTCCGCTGAGTTGCGGGTGCAAGTCAGGCCGGACGCTGTGGCCCTTGCCATCATGGCGCTCTCCCGGTCCGGACTGCACGCTACGGTCGACGAGATCGAAGGCACCCTGACCTTGATGGACGAACGGGCTGTGGGTTCTCCGGAGAAGGTCTCCACCCTGCTGGTCAACGCCGGTGCGCCTCCTATTCGCCTCGGGGTCGAGCAGGAAACCCTGGAAGATCACTTCCTTCGCCTCACCGGGGGCAGGCTGTGAACGGCTTCCGTGCCGCCTTCTGGGCCGAGAGCCTCAAGATGCGCCGCTCGAAGATCGTTCTGCTGGCGACGGCCGGCTTCCTGATGCTTCCGCTTGTCGACACGTTCTTGATGTACGTTCTCATCGATCCCGAACGGGCGCGCGAGATGGGCTTGATCGGAATGAAGGCACAGCTGACTGCCGGCTCGGCCGATTGGCCCACGTTCCTCATGGTCCTCTTCTTGGGGACAGCGCTTGCGGGAGGCATGCTGGGCGCGTTCGTCACAGCATGGGTCTTCGGGCGCGAGATCTCGGACCACACCGCCAAGGAGTGGCTTGCCACGCCCACACCACGCGAGACTACCGTCGGAGCCAAGTTCCTGCTCATTGCAGGCTGGATGGTGGGAGCCGCACTGCTGGCATTCTGGGTGGGCATCCTCCTGGCCTGGAGAAGTGCTGTGCCCGGCTTCTCGCCCGATCAGCTGTGGTACGCCTGCGGCCGTCAGCTGCTCATCATCTTGCTGACCTTCATGCTCATGCCCTTTGTCGCCTTGCTGGCCAGCGCCGGACGAGGCTACCTCCCCGCGCTGGGTTGGGCATTCCTCACCCTGGTGCTGGCGCAGATCTTCGCGCAGCTGGGTTGGGGGGAGTGGTTCCCATGGGCGGTGCCGGCTGTGCTGGCCGATGCCTCTGCACCCGGCGGTGGCCAGCTCGAGGGGCACAGCCTGGCCGTCATGGCACTGGCGTTCAGCGCCGGGCTCGCCACAACCTTCGCCTGGTGGAGGAGCGCGGATCACACGCGCTAGACCCAGCCGATGAGCCAAACGCAGAGCTACTGGATGTCAGAACACCTCGATCCAGCGAAGGCACCGCCGGCCAGCCCAGATGCTGGCGCGCGGGACATCGATAAGCGCTCCTTGAATGTTGCGGGGCATCCCCCACTGTACAGGGTTGGCGCACCGAGTCCCGGGATTGTCTCCGGCTGAGTCAAGGAGTCCTTCAAGTACATGTCAGACGCCCACCGTTCTTCTCCGACCCTACGGGTTCTCACCTTCAACCTGCTCAACGACGTCACTCACTGGTCCGAGCGGGCGCCGCTGATTGTGGAAGGACTGAGGGATCTTCAGCCTGATGTTGTTGCGCTCCAGGAGGTTCACCTGCCGGCCAACAACGCCGCCTGGATCGCTGAGCGGCTCGACGGCTACCAGGCGTACCTGTGCCCCAAGACCGGGCCACGCGGGCTCACCGAGGGTGAGGCGCTGCTCAGTCGGCTTCCCGTTGAAGACCACGCCGTGCTCGCCTTCGGACGGCAAGGGCGCGTCGCCCACCGCATCACCGTGCGCACGGCTGCCGGCCCTTGTGCGATCGGCAACGCCCACCTGTTCTTCAGCGCCTTCAACGACGTCACCCGCCGCTTCCAGGTCCAGCGCTTGCTGGGCTGGCTACCCGAGGGGATCCCGACGGTGGTGTGCGGCGACTTCAACGCCGAGCCCAGCTATGCCAGCCTGAGGCTCATGCGCCGGCGCTTCCGTTCAGCCTACGCAGTCGTGCATGGGCAGGAGCCTGCCTACACCTGCCCGACGCTGCTCGACCGCGGCCCCGGCGTTCGTCACAGTGTGCGCCGGCTGGCACTGCGCCTCCTGGGCTGGGTCCTGCGCCCCGGCCAGGCTTCCTGGCGCGGCACACTCGACTACATCTTCGTCAGCCCCGAGGTCCAGGTAAGAGACTGCAGGCTGGTGCTGGATCGACCCTCCCCGACCAATTCCAGGATCTATCCTTCCGACCATATCGGCTTGATGGCCACACTCGCGCTTCCGATGGGATCCGCTGCGTGACGACCCCTCCGCTGGACTTTCTGCACCGGCTGGAGCTCGGCGGCGGCATGGTCGAGGCAGCCTCCGGCCGGGCGATGCGGCTGACGCTGCCGCCGAAGCCATCGGGCTACGCCGATGCCCAGCTGGACGACACGGCGGCGCTGCCGCGCAGTCGGTTTCGCTGGCAACCTCCGCTGCACCTGCGACTGCGCGCACGCGCCTCGCATACCTCACCCTTGGGCACCCTCGGCTTCGGTTTCTGGAATGACCCCTTCGCCGTCTCGCTCGGGCAGGGAGGCGCCGCCCGCCGGCTTCCAGCCGCGCCCCGCGCGCTGTGGTTCTTCTACGCCTCCCCCCCGGCCGATCTGCGCTTCGCGCCCAGCATTGCCGGTCACGGCTGGAAGGCCATGCAGCTGACCACCCGTCCGATGCCCACGGCCGCGCTGTATGCATTCGCGCCGGCCGCCGTTGTCCTGTCTCACGTTCCGCCGCTGCGCGGTCCGGTGCTGCGCAGAGCGCTGGGCCGGGTGCAGGCAGCCGAGGCCATGCTTCCGAGCGACCTCGCCGACTGGCACTCCTATGAGATCGATTGGCAGACCGGACGAACGGAGTTTCGCCTCGACGGGCAGGTCGTGCTGCAGGCCCCCTTCCCGCTGGCCGGCCCGCTCGGCTTCGTGGCCTGGATCGACAACCAGTACGCCATGGCTACGCCGGAGCAAGGCTTCCGCTTTGGTGTGCTTGCCACCAGC
>JALHUE010000101.1 GCA_022866145.1 Anaerolineales bacterium
CGGCGGCTGGAGGAGCAGGGGCTGCTCCGGAGCGAGTGGAATGTCGATGGCTCGAGACCGCGCCGCTACTATGTGCTCAGCCCGATGGGGCAGGAAGTGCTCAAGGCACTGACCGCCGACTGGTTGCGGCTCACTCAGGCCTTGGCCGAACTCCTGCCGAGAGAAGCTACTGGCCCCAGCGGGCCAGTCCAAGAAGGAGTGTGAACGATGGATCTGATAGACCGCTACGTACATGAGGTCGGTCGGCGGCTGCCGCGCAAGGACCGGTCCGACATTCAAGACGAACTCCGATCGAACCTGGTGGACACCCTCGAGGCCGGCGCCGGCGGGGCGCCCACAGTCGAGGATCAGGTTAACCTACTGCGGGAGTTCGGCCCACCAGAAAAAGTGGCCGCCTCCTACCGGGGCGACCGGGTGCTAATTGGCCCTGACCTCTTCCCGTTCTTCCGGATGGTGGTGGGGATTGTGCTCACGGTTCTGGCGGCGGTCCAGCTGGTGCTGCTCGGTGTGCTGGTGGCCTTCACGCCGGGTTACACCATCGACGTCGGATGGCTGTTCGAGTTTGGCGGCAGCCTGATCTACGCCTTCGGCAGCGTCGTGCTGGTGTTCGCCCTGCTGCAACACTTCGGCGTCCGCCCGACGTCCGAGGAGGAGCCCTGGGATCCACGTGCCCTCCCGGAGCCGGAGCTGGAAGAACTGATCCACCCCCGTGGGCTGGTCGTCGAGATGACCTTTGGCTTGGTGCTCGTGGTCCTGCTGCTGTACCTGCCGAACCTCCTCGGCTTGGTGTTCACCGGCGGCGGCAGCTATGTCATCAATCCTGTCTTGCAGGACAACCTGCCCCTGGTCATCACCTCGCTGCTGATGGGGATCGGTCTGAACATCTTCCTGCTGTGGAAGGGGGAATGGACCACGCTGACGCGGGTGGCGAAGATCGCCGTCAACCTCTTCGTGCTGTTCGTGCTCTATGTCCTCGTCGCCGGTCATACCCAGTGGCTTGCGGCCTACGATGCCCAGGGTCTGTTCTCGATCTTTGAGACGATCCCCCCGGAGGCGCCGATGCCGCTCGAGGTGGCGCTGGCTCTGGTCATGTGGTCATTTCGTCTCGGTTTCTTTGTCGCCTTGGTGGTCCGGGCGGTGGAGACGGTGCAGCTGGCCTACGCCATGGTCCGCAACGCCGTTTCCCCGCATGATCGCCAAGGCTCGTCGCCGCGCCTGAAGTCGGACTCGATCCAATAGACCGCTTCCCGCGAACATCCCCGCGGTCGCTCTCCCAGGGCCACGATGCCGGTTCTCTGGCATCGTGGCCCTGCCTGATACGGAGAGAGTGCGCTCCTCGCCGAGAGCACCGACCCCCTGCGGTCGCGCCTTCACGTTACCAGGGGGAGCGCCCCCCGCCGGGCCCTTCCATCTCCAGGGGAGGGTCCGCGACGTGAAGGGGCTGCCCTCATGACGTGGCGGGGCGCGGCCGATTGGGGTGGGCGGTGCAGGAGCAATCGCCCGACATCCGACTGACCCGCCCCGGAATGGTTGCCGGATGGTGGCGCATGGGATCTTGGAGATCCAGGCACGCCAGCCTTGGGTTGGGCATGCCTCTCCGCTGATCGACAGGATTGAAATGGCGGGTCGGTCTGCGCTCGCCCGGCTCTCACGGGGGAAGATCCTGGGGGCTGGGGCTTCGAGGGTGAGCGAGGCTCATCTCGGCGCAGTCATCCGGGAATTCAAGGGATGCGGCCGCACGGATGTGCGGTAGCATGGAGGCGTCAAGTCGAGCGCCGCGATCGGGGGCCAGGAGCCTGCCTCGGCGATAGGCAACATGCCGGCCCAGCGGGTGACCACGAAAGGGATCTGCCATGACGGACCAACCTCGCGAGAGCAAGCCCGAGAAAAAGGCCGAGAAGCAGGAGAAGGAACGCGAGAAGGAACAAGAGAAGACCCGCGGCAGCGACGAAAAGCACTGGGACGAGAAGGTTCGCCGTGACCCGTTCGGCACGACTCTCTGGGGATTGATCCTGTTGTGGGCGGGGCTGGTGCTGCTGGCCAGCAACCTGGGCTGGCTGGGCCCGCTGGCTTTCCTTGCGCCATGGTCGCTGATCTTGCTGGGAGCCGCGGCCATCTTGTTCCTCGGCGTCGCAGTCGTCCTGATGGTCCCGGCCTACCGCCGGCCCGTCGGCGGCCTGGTGGTGCTGGCCTGCCTGTTGCTCGTGGGGGGCCTCGGATCCTCTTTTGGGCTGATGCTGCTCGGCCCGGCTCTGCTGATCGGCTTCGGGGCGCTGATCCTGGTGCGCGCCCTGCGGCGCTAGTCCCCCTGCTGGGTTACAGCCGGCCGAAGCGCAAGGTCAGGAACTCGTCCCAGGCATAGCGCAGCGGCGTCCACCACTGTTCGCGCCCGATGCAGCGGAAGTAGGGGGGCTGCATCGCCAGGATCTGATCGCCGATCCGGTAGCGGGGGAGGACGGGGGTCGAGACGATCAGGCTGCCCAGCTCGCCGGGCTTCATTTCGTGCAGCAGCCGGATGCCGCCTGAGGTCTGGACCTCGAACAGGAACAGGTCGTAGTTCGGCACCCAGGCCCGCTTCTCATCCCGCTGCTGGCCGAAGATCCCCTCGGTGGTCCCATAGATCTCCCGGATCGCGACCGGACCATACAGCGCCTTCAAGATCGGCTCGAGGCGGGTGTTGATCCCGGGCACGCTGCCCAGGGTCAGGATCTTTGTATTCCACAGGTCCTTGGGGTACAGCCCGTATCGGCGCTTGAGGGATTGACCGAATTTGATGGCCGTCGGCGCCACCCCGCCGACCAGGGTGACGTTCTCTCCCCGGCACTTCTCGTACGCCAACTCGAACCGGGCCTCCCAATCGCGCACCGTGGTGCCGCCGCCCAGCCCGTCGATCTCGTCCTGTGTGGGGAGAGAGCGGATCGGGGTGAAGGCCGAGACGTGGCGGGTGTAAATGCCGGAGCTGTAGCCGTACTCAATCTCCCGCTCGCCTAGGCGCAGCGCACCGACGCGCGAGGGGAAGTTGAGGTTGAGGTTCACCCCGTCGAACAGATCGAAGCGCTCGTTGTCCATCACATAGTTCATCATCGCCCGGCCGGCACTGATGCGCAGGCGCAAATCGGTGGGTGTCATCGGGATGAACTTCGACTCCCCGGTCGTGGTACCGCGGGTGATGGCCCAGCCGACCGGATCCTCGGAGAGCAGCAGCTCGGTCTCGCCCTGCATGACCCGCTGCAGCCACGGCTTGAACTCGGGGTAGGTGCAGATGGGGAACTGCCGCCGGTAGGCTGCCAGGCTGTCCACCGAGGCCGCGGCATGTTCTTTGCCGTAGCCGGTGGCAGCGTAGTCTGACACCAGTCTCTCCAGCACTCTGGCCTGGGCCGCAGCCGGGTCGGCCACAGCTTTGCGCCAGGGTTGGAGCAGCGCCGCCAGTGTCTCTCGGGGATCCATTCCTTGCATGCTCTGTCTCCCAGTCGTTGGCAAGCTCGAGGCCTGCCCCAGGCGGTGGATTCTCGCCGACTCCCCGGGCGGCGGCAAGGCACTCCCGGGCAGGGCTGGAGAGGCCTGAGAGCCCTTTGACAGGGAATGAGGGCGAAGGTCCGCCACAGTCGAAGGCGTGTGCGCGGCGGCTCACAGTCGCCCGGCTGCAGACCCGGCGTGGAGGACAGCGATGGGAGAGAACCGCTCGACGTTGAACAGGCTTGTGGCCCAGGCGCGCGAGGTGTTCATGCGATGGGAGCGGTTGCGCATTCCTTACAACGCGCTGCTCGCTGCCGTTGTGCTGTTCCCGACGGGAGGTGGATTTCACTGGCCGGATCTGGCCGAGATCCCAATCCTGCTGCTGGGGGCAGTCCTGGCGAACCTGTGCTTCCTGGCAGGCCCGGCGGCCGAGGCCTACCTGGCGTGGGTGGGCATCCGGTCGAAGCTGGTGACGGCAGCGCTCTTCGTCGGTGGCGTGCTGGTCTCGATCCCTTGCGTCTATTTCTTTGGCTTCAGTGTGGTGTTGATGAACAGCTGAGGGAGGCGGGCGGCGCGGCGTCTTGCCCTGACGGTTGCGCCGACGGGCGGACCCTGAGGAGGCACCCGGGCTTGCTGCCGGCGGTTGACGCCTCTCGGGAATTCCCCTAGACTGAATTCGTGCTCGCCAAGGTCCACGCTGCAGCCGTCGTTGGGCTGGAGGGGGCGATCGTCGAGGTCGAGGTGGACACCGGGCGAGGTCTCCCCTCCTTCATCATCGTCGGGTTGCCGGATGCCGCGGTGCAAGAGAGCCGCGAGCGCGTTCAGGCGGCGGTCAAGAACGCCGGCCTGACCTTCCCGCGTCAGCGGGTAACGGTAAACCTGGCGCCGGCCTCGCTGCGCAAGGAAGGCCCATCCTATGACCTAGCGATCGCGCTGGGGGCGTTGGCGGCCAGCGGGCAGATCGATCCCGCGCTGCTGAACGACACCCTGTGCGTGGGGGAACTCTCGCTGGATGGCTCGCTGCGCCACGTGCGGGGCGTCCTGCCGATCGCGGCCCTGGCGCGGGCAAAGGGCTTCGGTCGGCTGGTGGTGCCGGCGGAGGATGCCGCCGAGGCGGGGATGATCCCCGGACTGGAGATCGTCGCCGCTCCCTCGCTCACAGCTCTGGTCAACCACCTGGCGGGGGTCGTGCGACTGCTGCCGCCAGCTCCCAGCGACAGCGATGCCTACGTGCCCGCGTTCGCCACCGACTTCGCCGAGGTCAAGGGCCAGGAGCATGTCAAACGGGCGTTGGAGGTAGCCGCCGCCGGGGGTCATAACGTCTTGATGATCGGGCCGCCGGGCGCCGGCAAGACGCTGCTGGCCCGGGCGCTGCCCTCGATCCTGCCGGCGATGACGCTGGAGGAGGCACTGGATGTGACCCGCGTCTACTCCGTGGCCGACCAGCTGCCGCCCGGCGTGCCGCTGATCCAGGGCCGGCCGTTCCGTTCGCCGCACCACACCATCTCCCATGCCGGATTGGTCGGCGGTGGCAGCTGGCCGCGGCCTGGAGAGATCTCCCTGGCCCATCGCGGGGTGCTCTTCCTGGACGAGCTGCCGGAATTCGGGATGCGCGTCCTCGAAGTCTTGCGTCAGCCGCTGGAGGACAAGGTCGTAACCATCAGCCGGGCGAGGGGATCGCTCTCCTTCCCGGCGAACTTCATGCTCGTCGGCGCCATGAACCCCTGCCCGTGCGGCTACTTCGGGGACCTCCTCAAGGAGTGCAGCTGCTCCCCGGCGTATGTGACCCGCTACCAGAAGCGGATCTCCGGGCCGCTGCTCGATCGGATCGATATCCATGCCGATGTGCCGCGGGTGGAGTTCGACAAGCTGTCTTCCGAAAGACTGGGAGAGGCGTCCCATGCGATCCGCCTCCGGGTCGAGGCCGCCCGCGCCCTGCAGCGGGAACGGTTCGCCGCCGGTGGGCTGATGAGCAACGCCGACATGGGACCGGCCGATGTGCGCCAGCACTGCGTTCTGGATGAGGCCGGCAGGGGACTGATCCGCCAGGCGATGACCCAAATGCTACTCTCGGCCCGAGCCTACCACCGTGTCCTGAAACTGGCGCGGTCGATCGCCGATCTAGCCGGCGAGCCGCGAATTCTGACGGCTCACCTGGCGGAGGCGCTGCAATATCGGCCGCGTCGCTGGGCTTGACGGCTACTCGGCCTCTGGAGTTGCCGGATGCCGGTGCGGCCGGAGCGCTCAGGCAGGCTCGATTCGCAGCTGAACCTCGAAGCCTCGCAGTCCGGCCTCACGCACGAAATCGGCACCTGACATCGCCATTTCGACCGGGATCACGCCGCGCG
Source organism: Anaerolineales bacterium (assembly GCA_022866145.1). NCBI lineage: Bacteria > Bacillati > Chloroflexota > Anaerolineae > Anaerolineales > Anaerolineales bacterium. The sequence continues at coordinate 5,805 of JALHUE010000101.1, forward strand.
GCACACCCCCTTGGACGATGGCCTCAAGCAGGATGGCGGCATGCCAACCCGTGCCTTGCTCCATGGCCGTGAACCCTGTGGCCTTGTCGGCGTAGTGGATCAGATCGACCCAGACCTCCACCGGCTTTCCCGCCCGTTTGCCCCGGGCCAGGATGCGGATGATGATCAGGTCCTCGATGTCCGGGCCGGCTCGGATCTGCGGCTCCCACAGCGCGTGCAGCACCTGGCGCGGGACCACCGGCTTTCCCTGGACCAGGCGCGGTTCCAGATCGAGCAGGCCCAGCTGCTGGATCGTCTTGAGCTGAGCGAAGTTGCCCGGATAGCGCAGCGTCTTGTTCTGCAGGGTCTTCAACCTACCGGCATAGGTGCGGGCGGCGGTCGTCAGCCCTCCGGCGGTGGTGAAGGCCTCCAGCCTACCGATCGGTTTGGGAAACTCGACGATCTCCAACTCCTCGAGGGTCGGCAGGCGGACGGTCTTGCCGTGGCGGATGTACAAGCACTCGCCGTCGTACTCATTCGTCAGGCCGTCGATGCTGAAGGTCAGGTTGTAGTTCCACGGCGGCTCGGGGTGGACGGGGAGGCCGCAGTCCCACATGAAGACCTCACTCGCCTCATCCAACTGCTCGAGGGCGTACACCACCAGGGAAGTCCCCATCCCCGGAACCTGGCCGCAATCGGGGACGACGCCGATTCCAGCCTGGCTCGCATCCTGGCTCAGATCGATCTGGGCGAAGACGACATCGGAGTTGCCGCCCAGATCGGTCATCGAGGCGCCGGCCTGGATGGCGGCGTGTGTCAGGCCCAGGTTGAAATAGTACGGGACGGCGCTGAGGAAGGCGGTGATCCGCTCGCGGCGCAGCCACTCGGCCACGGCGTGAGGATCGCTGGCATCGAGGCTGGCCGGGGAGGCGAGCTCCGCGCCCAGCAGGGCGTTGACCCGCTGGGCGGCCCGCTCGGCTTGCGCCCGGTCGGCATCGGCCATCCAGATAGCCTCGGCATCCCCATGCCGTCCCAGGTCGTAGGCGGCGGCGGTCCCTTGGCGGCCAGCGCCGATCACGGCGTAGCGCACTCCCATGCTGGTTGCCTCCTGGGCGCGACGCCGGGCGCCACGCCATGCTTCCCCGGCGCCAAGTATCGCACCAAACCCCGGGCGGCGGAACGCCAGGAGGTGATTCGAGTTCGGCCGGTGCCGTGTTCCGACGCTAGGATCAGGGATCCACTGCCTCGCGGCACCGGCTCTCTGATTGCGGGCTAGGCTGTCCCGGGGAGGAGAGGCAGCTCAACGAGCTGGGCTGGCTGCCCCGCTTCGGCCACGCTAACCTGCGCAGCGTCAACCGCAAGGGCGCTGGGCCGGACCAGCGCCAGCCCGATCCATCCCAGGACCGGGGAAAGCGCCACGCTGGTGAGCTCTCCCACGGTGCTCCCCTGCTGCTGCAGCCGCGCTCTCGGATTGGCCGGTCCCGGCAGCCGAACGCCGACCAGGCGTCGCGCCAGGCGTTCCCGGCTGGTCATGCGGGCGATAATCTCCTGGCCAATGTAGCAGCCCTTGTCCAGGCTGATCGCCTCTGCCAGCCCGACTTCCAAGGGGATGCGGTCGTCGGTGATTTCGCTGCCGGGAGCGGGGATGCCGGCCTCGATGCGCAGGACTTCGAAGAGGGGGCCGGCAATGTCATCCGGCTCGGCCAGTCGAGCCAACCCATACTTGGCCGGCGAGGGGCCCAGGATCGCCCAACCCCCGGCCGCCGGCCGATCCACACGCCAAATCCAAGCCTCCCCTGCCGGAAGCCAAGCGCCTGATTCCAGGCCAGGGGCGTCGCTCGAGATGGCCGCGGCCGCCGCCTCGGCTGCCGGGCCAAGCACCAGCCAGGCTTCCCTGCGAGTGGCCTCGAGGCGCAGCGTGAGGTCGTCCTGGAAGAACACGTACTTGCGGAGCCAGTCCACGACGGTCGAGCCGCGCCCTGGGGTGGTGAGCAGCAGCAGGTTGTCGGAGCCGGCGAGCACCTGGACGAAATCGACAATCCGCGCCAGGGGCGTGGTCAGGACGGTCCAACGCAGCCTACCGGGAGCAAGCTGGGTGAAGTCGTTGGTGGACATGCGTTGGAGGAAACCCAGGCGCGTCGATCCATCCATCACAATCACGTCCGGCGCTGGGCGGCGTAAGACGACCTGCCCGGTCCGGGCGGCGCGGTGAGCAGCGGCAATACGCTCGAAAGCGGCGGGATGGGTCATAACCTGCAAGACCTCAGCCCTCCCGATTGTACCGGAACCGACCCGGGCAATCTCAGATCGAGGCGGGGGCACTTGGCGCAGGTATAATCCGTCAAGTGGCACACCTCTTGCACGCCGAATAGAATGCCCACTCCGGGAAAGATCGATGGCCAAGGATCGCCGTCCGGCCGAGGAATTGTCGGTCACTGAACTCGAACGAGTGCTGGCCAGGAAGCGGATGGATGCCCGCCAGGCCAGGCTTGACCGATTCCGAACGACCGGCCGTGCCCTCGAGTTGCCGGGCCAGGCGGCCGGCGACGACCTAGACCCACCGCGGGCAGGCGGGGGGCGGGGCAGCCCCGGGGCGGTTGAACCCGAGCGGCGGAAGGCACGCAGCGCCATGAACCGTGTGCTGCTGGGCGTCGAGGTGGCCGCGCTGCTCGGCTTCGCCTTCGTGCTCTTCAGCGGATTCGGGGTGCTGAGGGTTCTCAACCGGGAGGTGGCCGAGGCGCTGGCAGGACCGACCCCGGGCCCGACGCCGATCATCAGCGCCGTCGTTCTTCCATCTGGACACACGCCGCCGACATCGCCGGGCGGGGCCCGCCCGAACGAAGACGAGATCCCCGAGCACTTGCGTCCGCTGGTGCAGTCCGTAGGAGAGGTCGATATCCCGACTCCCAGCCCCGAGCAGGCGCGCAGCCTGTGGATCCCCGCCCTGTGGAGCCAGCCGGCGCCCGTCGTCCAGGGCGACGGGTGGGAACAACTTAAGAAGGGCGTCGGCCAGCACATCGGCACCGCCAACCCGGGCGAGGCGGGAAACCTCGTGGTTTCCGCCCACAACGACATCTTCGGCGAGCTCTTTCGAGAGCTTGATCGCCTGCAGCCCGGCGACGAACTGGTCGTCAGCACGTCCTCCCGCGAATACCTGTACCGTGTGACCGGGCTAGAGATCGTCGAACCGACCGATGTCAGCGCGATAGCCCCGACCGCCCGCCCGACAATCACCCTGATTTCCTGCTACCCTTACCTTGTCGACAGTCAAAGAATCGTGGTGTTCGGCGAGTTGGTGGAGAGTTAGGGGCCGCGGCCGGCGCGAACCGGCCGATTGAGGAGCGTTGAAGTGAGTAGAAGAAGGAAAGAGAGCAAACCCGGGGCGAAGGCACCGCCGGCTGCGGCCCTCGGGCAGTTCCAGAGCCGGAGCCCGTCGGAGTTCGCCCCGGATTATTCCTATGTCAAGAAGGACCTGCGCCGGATTGCGCTGCTCGGCGGGGGGATTCTGGCTGTCCTGTTGGTGTTGGCAATCCTACTGAACTGAGCCTAGCCGGAGAGGGACCCGGGTGCAGCCGCCGAACGTGCGCTTCAGTCTGCGCTGGAAGATCGCCATCCCCTTCATGCTGCTGGCGATGGCCCTGGGCTTCGGCGTGGTGGCGCTGATCGGGCGCAGCCTGAGCGGCAGCGCTCAGGAACGCCTAGCGCGCCAGCTGGCTGGAAGCGGCCGCCAGGCGGTGGATTCCGTGGTCCTGCTCGAGTCGGACCTGCTCAGGCTTGAGCGGCTTGTGGCCAACACCGATGGCGTGGTAGAGGGGGTGTCCCAGGCCGACGCCGAAGCGCTGCGCTCGATCGTGCTGCCGTTGGCCGTCAACGTTGACTCCGACTTCGTCTCGATCGTCAACCGCGAAGGCACCAGCCTTCTGACCGCGCGCCGGCCCCCCGATGCGCCGGTCGGGGAATACGAGACGCTGCGCGGCGAATCGTTCTACGCCGGATGGGCGCCGTTGCAGGAAGCCTTGGCCGGCGGAAGCTCCGAAGGGGAGAGTGACAAACGCACCAGCTTGGAGCTGATCGTGGTCGGAGACCAGTGGGTGCCGGTACTGGTGATTGCCGGACCGCTGCGGGACGCCGGGTCGCGGGTGGTCGGGGCGGTCCTGGTCGGAGAGTTCCTGGGCGACATTATCGATCGGCTGGGGGAGACCGCCGACGCCGACGTCTCGGTCTACGACCGCGCCGGCGGAGCCTTGTTGGACACCAGCCTGTCCCCGCAAGATCCGGCTGCGCTCACACTGTCGGAGGCCGATCTGCAGGCCGGGCTGGCGTTGGATGCGGAGACGACGCCCCTGCGCAAACTGGTCGTCAATGGGCTTCCGTACCAGGAAGCCTTGACGGCGCTGGTAGCCGGGCCGAGCGGCGAGGCGTTGGGTGTGCTGGGGGTCTCCCTTCCTGAGCTGGCGGTCATGGGCTCGGCCGATCGTGCCGTCCGGGAGATCGCCTTGTTCGCCGCCTTCGGGATGGCGCTGACGGTTCTGATCGGGCTCCTTGTCATCAACTATGTCACCCGGCCGCTGATCCGGGCGGCAGCGGCCTCCTCTGAATTGAGCGCCGGCAACCTCGACGTGGAGATCCCGGAGCAGGGGGCGGACGAGGTCGCCATGCTGGCGCGCTCCTTCAACACGATGGCCCAGGCCATCCGGACGGCGGGGTACACCGTGATTCGGCCGGCTGTGACCCAGGCCCGCCAGGCGGATACCTTGCCGCTGGAACTCCCCCAGCCGGCGAGCCCGACCGTCGTCACTCAATCGCGGGCCACCGTCCTGGCGGCAGAGCTGACCGGCTATCCGCTGGAGTCGGCCCAGGTTTCGGGGGAGATCGCCATGGCCAACCTGGCGGAGCTCTACGTCTCGATGGAGAGAATCATCAACGGCCATGGCGGCCAGGTGGAGGCTTTCGAAGGCAGGGAACTGCGAGTCACCTTCGGCATCCGGCCGCGGCGGCTGCCGACGGCGGTGGCTGCCCTGCAGGCCGTGCATGCCGGCCTGGCTTTACAGGAGTTGGTCGAGGGCTGGCAGAAGCTGCGCACACCGACGGGATCGCAGCCCACCGGGATTTCGATCGGCATCGCCACCGGCGAGGTGGTGACGGGACTGGTGGGAGAGACCGGGCGATCGCATACGGCCATGCTCGGCAGTGCCAACGAGACCGCCGGTCACCTGCGCCAGATCGCGCGCGAGATCCCGGAGAGCCGGGTGTTGATCAGCGCGACCACGTATACCTTCCTGGCGGGCGCCCAGCGGCACTTCCTGTTCGGGCGGACTGGCCAGGCCTCGGTCCGGGGGCGGGACGTGCGAATCACCCTGTACGAAGTCCTGGGACGAAACTTGCGGCTCATTGAAGGGAGCGCCCGCCAGCCCTAGGGGTGTCAAGGCCGCCTCGAGCGGAGGGTAGGAGCACCGGGCCAGTTGTTGGCAGGTGCGGCCCGGCGTATGCTCCTAGCAGGGACAGGTGGCGTGGGTCCACCGTCCGCGGGGTAGAGAGGCTAGGGGTATGAAACCGGGACCTGGCAGGCGCTGGCTGGTGAGCGCCGTGGCGCTGTTCCTTATCCTGTTCGTGGTCTGGATCCTAGCCGTGTTTCAGCTCAGCCCGGCGGCTGCCGGTGCAGGCTCGCTGCAGCTTCGGCTGCGGTCGAACCTTGCCGCCGACTACTCCGCCGCGCCTGTGCTGCGCATGATCCGCACCCTGCGCCTGACGGTGATGGAAGATGTTCTGCGCGACATGGGGATGACCGACGAGCAGGCCTCGGCTGAGATGCGGGCGATGCAAGCACTGATGGAGTCGCCGGTGCCGACGGCCACGGCTCGCAGCCTGATGGGCGAGGCGCCGTTCACCGCCACGCCGACCAAGACCCGGGTCCCAACCGAGACGCCGGTGCCGGCCGAGACCGCCACCCG
>JALHUE010000102.1 GCA_022866145.1 Anaerolineales bacterium
ACACCGGGTGCTGCCAGCCAGATCGTGGACCGGCTGGCGCAGCAAGGGCTGCTGCGGCGAGAAGAGGACGATCACGATCGGCGGGTTCGGCGAATCACCCTGACCCCGGACGGACAGGAGATCGTCCGTCAGGCGATTGAGTCGCGGGTGGCCTGGATGCGACAGCTGGTGGCGGACCTGGAGCCGGATGAGCAGCAGGCGATTATCGACTCGTTGGACCACCTGACAAGCGCCGCCAGGACGCTGGAGGAGGATCAGGTTGGGCTTCCTTCGTAGATCGACCTCACCCAGCGTCCCGGCGGACGGCCCGCCTGCGGCCCGGGGCTCGTTGCGGCCGCTGGTCCGCGCAATCCGCTATCTGAGCCGCTATCGGCGCGAGACGGCGCTTGCCTATGGCGCGCTGCTGCTGGCCACGGGCGCCCAGCTCATGGTTCCGAAATTGATTAGCGGCCTGATCGATAGCCTGACTTCAGGCTTGGCGGCCATGAAGCTGCAGGCGTTGCCGCCCCAGGCCCAGGCTGCGGCTGCGGCCGGGATGGGGCTCAGCCCCGAAGCGCTCGGCGCCCTTCAGGCCGATCCCACCCGCGGCCTGCTGCTGACCGGCGGCCTGATCCTGGTCTTCGCCCTGATCCGAGGGCTGTTCTCCTTCTCGCAAGTGTACATGGGCGAGCGCGCCTCGCACGGCGTTTCCTTCGACATGCGCAATGACCTGTTCGCCAAGATCCAACGCCTGTCCTTCAGCTACCACGATCGGAATCACACCGGCCAATTGATGATCCGCGCCACCGATGATGTCGAGAAGGTGCGCCTGTTCGTCGGCCAGGGCTTGCTGATGGCGGTGCAGTCGCTCCTGCTTCTGACGGGAACGTTGTTGATCCTTAGCGCCACCAACGCCCGCCTGATGCTGGTGATCTTGCCCATCCTGCCCATCGCCGTCCTGCTGTTCATGGTGATTGGCGCGGTCGCCCGGCCGATGTTCGAGGCTGTTCAGACCCAGCTCTCGGCACTGAACGCCGTGCTGCAGGAGAACATGGCCGGCATCAAGGTCGTGAAGGCCTTCCACCGAGAGAGCCAGCAGATCGGGCGATTCGACCGCGCTGCCGACCACTACCTGGCCGAGGTGCTACGGGTAATGCGGCTGATGACGATGGTGATGCCGACACTGTTCTTGATCGCCAACCTGGGTCAGGCCCTGATCCTGTACTTCGGAGGCCGCCAGATCATTGGCGGAACGCTGACCCTGGGGGAGTGGCAGGAGTTCAGCCTGTATCTGGTCTTCGTGTTCCTCCCGATCGGACAATTGGGTTTCATCGTCACCCAGATGTCGCAAGCCTCGGCGTCTGCCGGACGCGTGTTCGAGATCATGGATGCCGCCAACGAGGTCGCGGATTCGCCGCAGGCCCGCCCGCTGCCACCGGTGCAGGGCCGGGTGACTTTCGAGGAGGTGACCTTCCGCTATGCCGGCGGCGGGCGCCCCGTGCTTAACCGGGTCTCCTTCCAGGCCGAGCCCGGCCAGCGGATCGCCCTGCTGGGGATGACGGGCTCCGGGAAGTCGTCGATCATCAACCTGATCCCGCGCTTCTACGACCCTACCCACGGCCGCGTCCTGATCGACGGCTACGATGTCCGCCAGATCACCCTCGACTCCCTCCGCTCCCAGATCGGGATCGTGCTGCAGGAGACGACCCTGTTTAGCGGGACGATCCGCGAAAACATCGCCTTCGGGCGACCGGACTCCAGCTTGGACCAGGTGATCGACGCCGCCAAGGCTGCGGCCGCCCATGGGTTCATCAGCCAGCTCCCCGACGGGTATCAAACTCATGTTGGAGAGCGTGGCGCAACGCTCTCCGGCGGGGAAAGGCAAAGGGTCGCCATCGCCCGGGCACTGCTCCTCAACCCTCGGATCCTGATATTGGACGATGCCACCTCGAGTGTCGACCTGCAGACCGAACTCGAGATCCAGCGGGCCCTCGATCGGCTGATGCACAGCCGAACCAGCTTCGTGATTGCTCAGCGGATGAGCACCGTCGTCCAGGCCGATCACATCCTTGTCCTCGACCAGGGCCAGGTCGTCGCCCAGGGGCGGCACGCCGAGTTGATGGAGACCAGCGAGCTCTACGCCGATATCTACAGCTCGCAGTTGGCCGAAGATGCTGCGCCTGAGTTCGAGACTGCTGTGAGCGCCGCCGGGGGAGAGGGAATCTGAGATGATGCGAGACGGGCACGGGAGCTTCGCGGGCGAGGTCTCGAAGCCAAAGGACGTCGGCGGAACGCTGCGCCGCTTTTCCACCTACTTCCGACCCTACTGGCCGCAATACCTGGTGGTGCTGCTGCTGATGGTCATCGGCACGTGGACCCAGGTGACCGTGCCTCGTCTCATGGGCCAGGCGGTCGATTGCTATTTCACGCCGGCCGCCGTCTCCTCGGCCTTCTCCCAGGTTCCAGAGCCGCTTCGTCAGGCGATGGCCTCGACCGCCGGCCCGCTGTCGGCGCCAGCCAGCAGCAACTGTTGGTATGACCCGCCGCAGGCGGGTTGGACAAGCGCCGACTACCTCGCCGGGCTGGGTCGGCTGACGCTGCAGCTGATCGCGATCTTTGTGCTCGGCTCCCTGGCAATGGGCGCCATGTTCTACCTGATGAGCTGGTCAGGGCAGCGAGTGCTCAAGACCCTGCGGGTGGACGTCTTCAAGCAGATCATGCGGCTGTCGATCGGCTATCACGTCCAGCACGAAGCCGGGGACACCATGAGCCGGGTCACCAACGATGCCGATAGCATCCAGCAGGCCATCAGCTTCGCCCTGGTCCAAGTGGTGAGCGGCGCCTTCCTGATCACCTGGATTGGATACTCGATGTTCAAGCAGAGCGCGCCGTACGCCCTGGTTGCGCTCGCGATCCTGCCCTTCATGGTCCTGGCAACGGTCTGGATCTCCTCCCAGGCGCGGCG
>JALHUE010000103.1 GCA_022866145.1 Anaerolineales bacterium
CGTCAGCCGGAGCAGCGTCTCCGTCGACGGCCGGCCTGTGGCGACGATCGGCCGCGGGCTGAACGTCCTGGTGGGCGTTGGGCACAGCGACACGGAGGCCGAGGCCACGTGGCTGGCGGAGAAGGTCGCCAACCTGCGCCTGTTCGAGGACGATCAAGGATTGACCAATCGATCCGTCCTGGAGGTCGGCGGCGAGGCCCTGGTTGTCTCGCAGTTCACGCTGTATGCCGACGCCCGCAAGGGCAGGCGTCCAAGCTTCACGGACGCGGCCCCACCGGAGCTGGCCGAGCCGCTGGTGCGGAGTTTCGCCCAGCACCTGGCTGAGCAGGGCGTGCCCACCCGGATGGGCGTGTTCGGGGCGCACATGCAGGTCGAGATCGTGAATGACGGCCCGCTGACGATCGTGCTCGCGAGACCTTGGGGAGGGTGACCACCAGAACGTACCGCGTGTTGGCAGCCACGGATCAATTCGGTTCTTGCGTGTCTTTGCCGTCTGGCAAGGGGTGGAGATGAAGCAGTCGCCTGTCCTTCACGGGCCGAGAACCTGGTGTCTCCTTCTTGTGCCCAGCATAGTGGTAGTGCTCGTCATGATCCCGCGCTTGGCGAGTGCCCAATTCGGATTGTTTGACGACCCAACCTCAATCGTCAAGAGCGAGGGACTCTGGAGAGGCGAGACAACCCTCAATGATGACGTCATGTATGGGCGGTTCCGGCCAGTGCATTTGGCTCACTTCTCTCTTATCTACCTCGCGGCAGGATCCAATCCCTTCTGGTTCTTTGTCGGAAATGCTCTGATCGCCGCCGTGGCGGTCGCGGGGTTGGTGTACCTGGTCTGGGTGGCGACCGACTCTTCCCTTGCCGCGATAAGCTCTGGGCTCGCATTCGTGCTGGGAGGGCCCTTTGTTGAGAGCTCCTTCACCCTGTCGAAACCTGAACTCCTGCAGGTCCTCTGGCTCGTGCTGTCACTTGTCTCGATAGCGGTCATTCTCAAACCAGCCTCTCGATGTCGCCTCGCTCTAGGTATAGGCGTTGCTGCTGTCTTCGTTTGCCTCGCATGCTTGACGAAAGAGACCGCAGTCGTGCTGGCGCCGATCTCCTTGGTGTGGGCCGTGGTTGCCTGGCTGTGGAAAAGGACATCCGAGTCAGAACGCGGCGCCTACGGCGTTCGAAGGGCCTACTTTGCGGCTGTAATCCTGGGGGTGGCGACATTTCTTGTGATTGTGCTCTCCCGAGTGCCTTCAATCCTTGAACCGGCCGGACCGCGGGCAGACTTCGAGTTCAATTGGATGCACCTGTACAGCAACAGTAGGATCTGGGCTGATTGGCTGATGAGGGACTACTTGTATCTGCTGCCCCTAGGCGTTGTGGCGCTGATGGTACTGTTCACAGAGAGAAAGCTTCAGCATGCTCACCTCCTGGTCGATTCAGTGGCCTGGATGATTGCGTGGCTTGTGATCTACATACCTTGGCGATACACCCCGGAGTACTACCTCTTGCCCTTTTCGATCGGCGCCAGCGTCGCCGCAGGGGCTCTGATCTCCTTGGTGGTGGAGGCCGGAAAGCGGAAACGACGTCTGACAAGTCTCGTCGCGAGAGGCTGCGGCGTGATCGCCGGCATGCTGTTCATTCTCACGATCCCGAACAACGCGTCCAACGCCGGGATGCAGCTGTCGATAGATCGGGCGAATGAGACCGCGATGGAGTACGTCGCCGACAACCTGCCGTTGGGAAGCACACTATGGTTCAACTATCGGCCGTATGAGTACTATTGGGAGACCGAATTACTGCTGCGGGAGGTTCTTGGTCGGCAGGACATCCATGTTGACCAGGTGCGTTACCAGGATCTCGCTTCGGACTTCCCTGGTGAGAACCCCTTGTATGTTCTCTCTCCTGTAGTTGAGAATCAGCCCTATCCCTCGGTGAGGATGGGGGTCTATGAGAGTGATGCGCGCTCGTTTGAGAAGGACTTGGTGGATCGCATCGGCCCTCGTCTTAAGCTCGAAAATGAGTTCCGGGCGCAAAGCAAGCTCCTGACCGTGGATGCGCTTAGGCTCGGCTGTCTCGTCCTTAGAGATGGCGCATATTGCGATGTTCCCAATTCGCCTCTGGACACCAGGAGATTCGCTTTGGGCTGGCGTCTTTATCGAGTGGAGTAGGGAGGGGAATTGAATCAGACAGAGGGTTCCATCGTCGTCGACCCTTCACCAAGGCGGCCCCACCGGAGCAGGCCGAGCCGCTGGTGCGGCGTCTTCCCCAGCACCTGGCTGTGCAGGGCGTGCCCACCCGGATGGGCGTGTTCGGGGCGCACATGCAGGTCGAGATTGTGAATGATGGCCCGCTGACGATCGTGCTCGAGCGGCTGGCACCAGCGGGAGACGCTGAACGCACCTGATCACGCCCCGGCGTCGCCGCCCAGGAAGCCTCGCGGGTCCTTC
>JALHUE010000104.1 GCA_022866145.1 Anaerolineales bacterium
AATGGCCTGGTCACCAACAATGGAGACGGCAGCTTCACCTATGCACCGAACGTCGGCCCGTTCCTCGCCGACAGCTTCACCTACCGGGTGTGGGACAACGATGGCGCCGCCTCGAACGTGGCCACGGTCACCATCCGTATCAACAAGCCAGATCTGGCCGTCATCAAGGAAGCCAGTACCGACTCGGCGGCGCCGGGTGAGGTTGTGCAGTTCTTCATTTCGATCATCAACAACGGCCCCGGGACGGCCTTCTCCGTATCGGTCTCTGACGATCTGGGAGACTGTTTCCACTGGGTCGGATCGCCCAGCTTTGGCTCCCTGGGGAACCTGGCTCAAGGGGATGCGCGGGTGCTGGTGCCGATGGCACAAGTGGACGCCGCCCCCGATCCACAGTGTGACGACACCAATCGGGCCGAGGTGACGGCAGCCAACGCCGACACCTCCAGCGCCACCGTGACGGTGAGCATCCAAACGCCGCCGACGATGCTCATGTCCATGTTGATGCCCGTGGAACTGACACCGCTTGGCTCACCGACGCCGACCGCGACGGTGGAGCCGACCATCACTGGCGAGAGCAGCCTCACGCCGACAACGGATCCCGCCGACCCGACACCGACGGTGGGCGCTGAGGTCAGCCAGACTTCCACGGCCGAAACGCCCAGTGAGACGCCTTTGGCCTCGGTTGCGCCGCCCACCGCCGAAGGCACAGCCACGGGCGAGCCGCCGATCGAACCTACCGCACCGACCGATCCGCCGACGGAAGCTCCACCGACGCCCGAGCCGTTCGTCGTGCCTTCTGAGGAGGCCACCACGCCTGCACCCGAGCCCAGCGAGCCGCCAGCACCTGCCTCAGAGCCGCCAGGGCCCTTGCCGGAGGCTCCCATGCCAGAGCCCCCAACCGAACCACCCGTCGTCGAGGAGGCACCTGCCTTGCCGCCTGGCGGAGGGGAGGAGCCCCCGGCCGCACCAGCCGGAGGTGGCGAGGAGGGACCAGCCGGTCCGCCGGGCGGGGGGGAAGAGCCCCCGTCCGAATCCATGGCGGCGGTTCTCAGCTTCGTCCGCTGGGACAGGCTGTCCCGCAGGCCGGTCTGGGGGCGGCCTGACGGCGTGTACGCCGCAGCAGACAGCGGCTGGCTGATCCGCTATCTGTTCGCCGTATTCGCCCCGCCTGGGAGCCTGCCGGCGCCTCCCACGCCCACCCCGTTGCCTAGGCGCTAGGCGGGGAGGGGCGGTTGTCGTTGGGCCAGGCCGGTGCCGACCGGCGAAGGGAGGGAGCATGCTGACCCTCCGGGTCGTGAAGGTCCCGTTCGCCAGGATGGAGGTCGGGCCATGGATGCCGCCACGGTCCTGATCGCCGACGATGATGAAGCCCTGCTCGGGCTGATGCTGCGCCGCGTCCAGCGGATGAACCTGCGGGCCGACAGTGCGCAGGACGGCAGTCGTGCGTCTGCCCTTTTGGAGCAGGGAGAGTACCACCTGCTGATCACCGACATCAACATGCCGGGCAAGAACGGTTTGGAGCTGCTCGAGCAAGCCAGAGAGCGCGACCCCAATTTGCAGGTGGTGATCGTCACCGGGGGGGCGACGCTGGAGACCGCCATCCAGGCCTTGAACAACGGTGCCTTCGCCTATCTGACGAAGCCCTTCGACCATATCAGCGTGCTTGAGAACACCGCCTACCGCGCCCTGGAGTACCGCCGCCTGCGCATCGACAACCAGCGCATGGCGGCGATCCAGCGGCGCCGGGGCGACATGCTGGAACAGGAGGTCGCCGATCGCCTGCTGCAGGTCAGCCGCCAGGACCGCGAGATGCGCGAGATCATGGCCCAGCTGCCGGAGGGGATTCTGATCTTAGGCGGCAATCGCGGGCTGGTTCCCGGGAACGAATCTGGCAAGCGCTGGCTGGAACGGGATCTGGGGTCAGCCGAGCGCCCGATCAGCACTTTTCTGGAGTCCGTGCGCGGCCGGGAGGACTTGGCGCCGAGCCTGGCTTACCTCGACGGCCGGACGCTGCAGCTAACGGCGATTCGCCTGTCCAGCCAGGGAACAGCCGGAAGCCGGGTGGTGGTGATCCGCGACCTGACGGAAGAAGGGCGGGAGATCACCGCCGAGATGGTGGCACCGCTGGCCGGGTTTGCGCATGGGCTCGCCCGGCTGCTCAGCCTCGCCGGAAGCGGCGACGTGCGCGATGTCATCCTGCAGCTGGTCACCCACCTTCGGGCTCTGGAGGGCCTGCGCCGGAACTACGCCGGGGCTGCACCCTCCGAAAGCATCCAGCAGCCGACGCCCGCCAACTTGCCGTCCACCCGCTGGTACTGACCGGGAGCGACGGATCGCCTGGCACTCGCCCTCCGAAGAGATCCAGCATCCGGCCCTCACCCACTTGTCGTCCACCCGGTGGCGCTGACCCTGAGCTGCGGATCGCCCGGCACTCCTCGGCTCCAGCCGGCGCGAGCGAAGCCTACCCTAACCACTCACCGAACCTGCGCAGGGCCCGGGAGCTCCGGGCCGAAGCTGCCAGGGGAAGTCTCCCCGTCCGGGCGCATGGAGAATCCAAGCAAGGTCGGGGCCGAGGATCGAACCCCCAGCCCCGATCTTGTCGTTGCAGTGTCTGGCGCCGTGATTGTGCGGAAGCCCCACCGACAATCGGGGCGGGGGACCCAGGGTCAGGCGCTGGCCGGTTCGGGCCGGCGTCGGCGGAACCAGGTCTTCCACTCCCGCTTTTCCCATACCACCAGCAGCGGGGCG
>JALHUE010000105.1 GCA_022866145.1 Anaerolineales bacterium
ACTCGCATGGCCTGCCGCAGGGTGAGCACATGCTCCTGCAGCGCCTGCTCCTCGCCGAGGTAGCTCAGCCACTGATAGGCCCGTCGCGATGGATCCGGCAGCGTCTCAGGACCCAAGCCTGCCCGCTCCAGCACGACCGCGATGTCCGCCAGCTGCTCAAGGATCTCAGAATGCAGGGCGTGAACCGAATCCGCTTTCCCCGGGGCGCCCGGCTCGGGGTGAGCCAGGTGACGCAACCTGTCCTGCAGCTGGCGCTGCAGGCGCAGCAGGCCTCGGAAGTGGACCTCGCCATCGGGCACTTCGCGCTTCATCCCCATCGAGTGCGCCCCGCCCGCCTCCATGGGCTCGGGGCGGTTTGCCCAACGACCTGCACCGCTCTCACCCTGGCCCGTACCTGTCAGGCATGGCAGCGAAGCATACCATGTGGGTCTCGCCGGCCTGGACCGGGGTGCCCCCGGGGCCGAACGCACCCAACGGCAGGCCGTTGACGGGGGCAGCAGGCTTCGCCCGGGCTAAGGACATCGGCCCCCGATGGACCTTCTGGCTGACCTGCTGTTATGCTGGGAGTGTACGAAGCCCCCGCGGCCGCCAGGAATTGAGTATGCGGGGGTGCCGCTCCTCTGGCTGAAGGAGTGTTTCATGATCTCCCTTCTCGACTCGCCTGCCGCAAGGACCGCGATTCTTGGGGCCGTGACCGGGCTCGCCTTGGCAAGCCTGCCTGCGTGTGGCACGCGCAGCCTCCCCCCTGCCGCCTCCGAGAGCGATCCCTACCTGGCGGCCCGCCAGGCCATGGTTGAACAAGGGGTCGTCGCCTGGGGGATCGAGGACCCGGCCGTGATCGAGGCCATGTCCGTTGTGCCACGCCACGAGTTTGTCCCGCAGGAATTCCTCGACCAGGCCTATGAGAACCACCCGCTTCCGATCGGCCTCGGACAGACGATCTCCCAACCCTACATCGTGGCCTTGATGAGCGAGCAGGCCGACATCCAGCCGGAGGACAACGTGCTGGAGATCGGCACCGGGTCGGGCTACCAGGCAGCGATCCTCTCCCACTTGAGCAGCCGGGTGTACACGATCGAGATCCTGGAGGAACTTGCCGCCTCGGCTGCGGAGCGGTTCTCCAGGTTGGGCTACGGCAGCATCCACACCCGGCACGCTGACGGCTTTGGCGGCTGGCCGGAGCAAGCGCCGTTCGATGCCATTCTGGTCACGGCCGCGCCGGATCACGTACCTCCGCCGCTGCTGGAACAACTTGCGGTTGGCGGGGTGATGGTCGTCCCGATCGGTCCCGTCGGCGGATATCAGGAACTGTGGCGAATCGAGCGACTCGAGGACGGCCAGATCCGGGCCACCAGCCTGGGGGGCGTCCGCTTCGTGCCCCTGCTTCGCGCGCAGGAACTTGGCAGTTAGGGGGGCGCAGCGCGGCTGGCGGCGATCGGCACCACCCAACTTGCCAACCCGTAGGCGGCTGCGCCCAGGAGGATCGTTGGCGCCAGTCCGGCTTCCAGGCTCACTACAGCCGCCAGCACGCCGGCCACGCCCGAGGCGGCCCCGTTGATCGCCCAGGCCCAGGCGATGTGGCCGCCTGCTGGCCCTGTCAGGCGAATCAACCCACCCGAGAACGGAACCCCCATCAGCAGGCCCACCGGCACCAGCATCAGGGCGGCGAGCCCCTGGCGGAATGGCGAGGCCAGGCGGAGCAGGGACGCCAGAACCGGGCCGAGGGCGATCGCCAGCACAGCCAGCCCGAGGACAAGCAGGCCCAAGCTGCCGCGCAGCGGCAGTCGATCGGCTAGCGCGCTCCCAACCCCGGAGGCCAGCAGCAGCGTTGCCACGACGACCCCCACCGCCACCGCAGGCTGCACCAGAATCAGGGTCAGCCGCTGGATCAGCGCCACCTCGACCAGCATGAACCCGCCGCCGATCAACCCGAAGTACACCGCCCAGTGCCGCCTGAGGGGGGCGCGGCGCGCTTGAGGCGACAGTGCGGGCGAGGCGGTGAGCAGGGTAGCCAGCAGCCCGACGCAGCCCAGCAATCCCAGCAGCACCAAGTAGCCGCTGCCCCCGAAGGGCTGCCAGGTCAGCCCCAGCCCGGCCAGGGTGTCGGGCAACTGCTGCCAGCGGAAGAAGTGAAAGAAGAACGGCCGGTCATCGGTGGCAGGACGCAAGTCATAGGCATACCTACCCACGACGGTCTCCGGATCACGCAGCAGAGCTTCGAACAGCTGACGATATTCGTCACGCGGCAGGCGATTGAACTGATTGAACTCGGAGGCCGCCATCCCAGGGAAGAGGATGGGGTCGAAGGCATTGCGTTCCAGGAAGGCAGCTGCGGAGGCGCGATCCAACTCGCTCCAGCCCGCGGGCGAAAACATAATCGTGGCAGTCCGCAGCCCTCGGTAGGCCAGAAGATGATCCTCCGGAGCTTCCCCCTTACCCACAGCCTCGAGCAGCATCGACAGTGCCCGGGCCTCTTCCGCCGGCGGTGTGCTCAGCCAGCGGTTAAGCGCCAGAATGCCGTTCGGCTTCAAGGCGCGCAGCGCGGCCCGCAGCCCTTCCGTCGTCCACAGGAAATCCTCATGCAGGCTGTAGGCGCCGGCCGTCACGGGGCGATACGGATCGCTGAGCGAGACCAGGACGACGTCGACCGAACCCGGGGCGATTTGCGCCAGCGCAACCCTGGGCGGATCCTGGAGCCAGTGCACGCTGGGCAAAGCTGCCAGTTCGCAGGTCGGTCCCCGGTAAGCCCCGAGCAGCAGTGAACCAATCTCGGGACTGCGCGCCGAAGCCAGGACCTCTCCAGCGCCGCTCGCCACAGCCCCCAGCACGTCCAGGCCGCCTCCCGCATCCAACACCAGAACGCGCCCACCGGGGCGGAGCAAGGCCGGCAGGCTGGAGGGCAGGTGCTCGGCGAGATTCGTGACCGCCGCCGCCCCGGGGCATGCCAGGGTCAACGGAACCGGTCCGTCGCCGTCCAAGAAGACCCCCGCCTGCGCCGGCAAGT
>JALHUE010000106.1 GCA_022866145.1 Anaerolineales bacterium
AGCGCCTGCGTTTCGCGCCCAACGGACTGGAAGACCAGGTCGACGGGCAGATCCATCGGGCAGGCGCTCGAACACAGGCCACAGCCAACACAGGATGTGCTCACATGTATCAAGCGCGTCAGCTGGTACAAGATGGCATCCCCTGGGAGCCTGACGGCACCCCGACGCTCCGCCAGATCGAACAGGTGTCGGCACTCGACCCGCAGGCTGTCCGTTCGGAACAGGCACTCCTTGCAGTAGCACAGGGGGCAAGCCGTGCCGCAATTCAGACAGCGAAGGCAGGTGTCAAATTGCCCTGTTAATCCCGGTCGGCCGTCCGCCCCTGGCTGGAGAGCCTGCAGCGCCGCATCTAGCTCAAGCTGCCGCTTCGACTCCCGCTGCGCCTTCAGCTGGGCAAGCACCACTCCGCGCTCTGGCACGTCATCGACCGCGCCCAGCTCCAGCCGCTCCGCCAGCTCAGGATCCCGCACCTCTACCAGGATCTCCTCGGCCTCGGGCACGCCGATTACATGCAGCCAGATATCTGCCACGGGTGCGACGGCGTCTACGCAGCGGGTGCAGGCCCGACGGTACGGCAATGGGACGGGAGAGTCCGCCCCCCCGCGCCGGAGGGACTCTGTGTAGCGCTCCGCCCATTCGACTCCCGGCATTTCCAGTCCGCCGAAGGCGGCGGCTTCATGTGTGCCCACGCAATCCACGGCGATGATCAGCACCTGGGAAAGATCCACCTGGCGGAGCTTGCTCAGCTCAACTGCGGCCCGGGCCTCGCAAGGACGCATCACGATGGCACACGGCCGCTTCCCAGCCGGGCGCCCACCTGCCTGCATGGCCCGCCGCTCCGTCAGTTGCGCCGCCAAGCGTGCACCGCTGGCCAGGATTGCCGGAGCGAAGGGCAAGCTGTGCTCAAGCTGCTCCGGGTCGTGAACGAGCCGTCGGTGGGGGATGCCCTGCCCTTCGGCGGCGACATCGACCAAGACGCTGCTCACCGACTGCCCCTCCAGCATCCTGCGTAGGAAGGAACGGGCGCCGGCGATCGTCCCCTGCCCCGTCACAGCAGGCTTGGCGTAGACGCTCATGCTACCCTGCCCTCCTTGCACGACGGCGGCCCGAGTTCGGACGAACGCCCTCCCCTGGACGCTAGGAAACCCATGGCAAGGGATCCTCCACGCTCCGACCCGGGGTGTAGTGCATGCGGGACTGCACCTGGTGACCGATGGCATAGGCAATCGCGCACAGTGGGATATCCTCCGGACAACTCACCTGGCAGAAGCCGCAGCCCGAGCAAGAGGCCAGCCGCTGCGCCTCATTGAGGAGTGCCTGGACGAAAACCGTCTTCCCCTGCTGCATCGCCCGGCGGAGGTCATCGCTAGCCAGGGCGCAGGCGTTCAAACACTCGCCGCACAGCGTGCATCGGCTCAGGTAGCCGGCTGCAACCGCAGGATGGCCATCCGCTAGGCCGAGATCCTCCAGCAGCTCCAAAGCCGATTTCTTGCGTCGATCGGCCATCCGCCACAGAGCCATTTCGCGGTCAACGGCCTCTCGCTCGGTGGCGCAGCGCCCGGTCAGTTTCTCGAGGCCAAAGGCGCGGTCAACTTCCTCGTCGGCGATGACCAGCAGCTTCTCCTGCGGATCAAGTCCGATCCAACCGAGCAGCACATCGGCGCTCTCGACATCGGCAGCCGGACGCTCGCACAGCCGGCAGGCCAGGCGTGCCTCCGCCGGTGCCGGCAGTCCGGCTGAGGCACAGGCGAGCGCCTGCCGGCTCAGCGCGTCACGTGCCTGCGAGTCCTCGGGCAGCGGCCCTGCCTGGGCGAAGCCGCAGTCCATCCCCAGGATCAGCAGGCGCTGACGGTCGATGGCGCCGCGTTTCGCCATCTCGATCAGCGTGCGCGTCTCGCAGGGATGGAGAACGACTGCCAGTCGGCCGGTTCTCTGGCCGAGGGCCTGGGGAAGATCGCGGGCGGCATTGGCGAGCATCACCGGAGAAAGCGGATCGTATGGCAGCATCGCCTCACGTGTGGTCGCTACGCGCCCACCCGAGAACGGCTCGCCGGTTGCGGGGATAAAAACGCCATCGGCAAGCCCGGAGTCCAGCAGGCCCCCAAGGAACCCGCGGATCACTTCTTGTGGTTGCGAGCCTTCAACCGCGATTACCCTAGCCACATACATCTTCGCACCTCCCCCCTGCCTGCAGATCTCACCGGGGCCCTCAAGCGAGCTCCGCCAGGCGTATCGGCGTGGGCCCTTTCACCCGCATCGCCTCGGTCATCTCTCGAATGGTGTCGGCAAAACGCTTGCCCTCACTGGCGCTGATCCAACGCAGCCACACTCGCTCGGGGTCAAACCCGGCGCTCTCCAGCACCTTGTGCAGCACAGCCACCCGGCGCCGCGCCTTGTAGTTGCCTTCCTGGTAGTGACAATCCCCAATGTGGCAGCCGCCGATCAGCACACCGTCCGCCCCCTCCGCCAAAGCCCGGCAGACGTATACCGGATCAACGGCGCCGCTGCACATCAGCCGGATAATCCGAACGTTCGGCGGGTACTGCAGACGGCTGGTCCCGGCTAGATCGGCTCCGGTGTAGGTGCACCAGTTGCACAAGAAAGCCACGATCTTGGGTTCAAACTCGGCGGACTCTCTGTCTGACCCCGGATCGGCTGCCATTCCATGGCTGCGAGCAGCGGGAGTTTCGTTCATGGGATTGCCACCTCCACCATCTGTGCTATCTCGCGAAAGGCGAAACCCCGCTGCTGGCTGGCCTTGTTCGGGCACGCCGCCACGCACGCCCCGCACCCCTGACACAGGACCTCGATCACTTCGGCGCAGCCTCGCTCCAGGTCCAATTGGCGGGCACCGAATGGACAGGACTCAACGCACACTCCGCAGGCTGAGCACAACCGCGGGTTGACGGTCGCCACGATCGGAGTGGACCACAGGGACGGCTTGCTCAGCAGGCCGACGACTCGAACCGCTGCCGCCCGAGCTTGCTCCATGCTCTCCTCAATGGCTCGGGGTGAATGTGCCAGGCCGCACACGAACACTCCCTCGGCGGCGAAGTCCACCGGGCGCAGCTTGGCGTGCGCCTCAAGGAAGAAGCCATCCCTGGTGAGCGGCACTTTGAGCAGGCGGCTCAGGCGCGGGTTCTCCGGATTGGGGTCGATTCCGGTACTGAGCACCACCCGGCCGGCGCTGAGCTCGACCGGCATCCCCTCCGGCTGAACCCGCAGCTGAACGCGCAGCCGCGAGTCGTGGATCCCCACCTCGGGCGGCGCCTCAGGTGCATACTGTAGGAAACGGACCCCCAGATCGCGGGCCTGGCGATACACCCTTTCGCGGAAGCCGTAACTGCGCAGGTCTCGGTACAGGATCGTGACCGGGGTCGAGGGGTCGAGGGTCTTG
>JALHUE010000107.1 GCA_022866145.1 Anaerolineales bacterium
CCGCCGGAATCCCCGCTGCGACAGAACCGTCTGTACGAGGCTTCATACCTGCTGCGCGACTATGGCTTCGATCTGGAGGATCTCCCCTTTGCCGGCGAAGGCAACCTCCCGCTCGACACCGATCCCAAGACCGCCTATGCCGAGCGTACGCTCTCCCAACAGCCCGTTGAACTCAACACCGCCGACCGCGAGCTTCTGCTGCGGGTGCCGGGTCTGGGCCCGCATGGCGCACAGGTGATCCTAGCCAGTCGTCGGGAGCGCCAGATCCATGACCTCGGGCAGCTGCGCAAGCTCGGGATCCTTGCCGAGCGGGCGGCTCCGTACATTACGCTGATGGGCCGACGCCCCTCCCGACAGCTCCAGCTTTTCCGCGATTGAACCCCATCGCCGCTCGCCGTCCCCCCAGATCTCGGGTACGATGGCCGCGTAGCCTCGGATGAATCCAAGCCAGTTGCTCGAAGCCTACGACCTGCTGCGCAGACAGGTGCGCCTCCCGGGAGCCAGCCGCACGGAAAAAGCGAATCTGATTCGCCATGACTACCCATCTGGTGATGGCCTGATTGTCTATTCCAAGCTCGATGCTGGCAATGCAGTTGAGGTGATCGAGGAACAGTTGGCCTTCTTCCGCCGGCAGGGACGCTCGCTTGCCTGGATGGTGTATCGTCACGACACGCCAGCCGATCTGGGAACCCTGCTGGCCGACCGTGGCTTCGCGCCGCAAGCGCCGCAAGGCGTGCTTGTTTTGGCCTTCTGCCCCTGCCTCCGTTCCCTGGCGATACCAATAGCGCACTGGTGCGCCTCCTCGACCCCGAGGGGCTTCAGGCCGTTGCGGCAATCCAGGAACAGGTCTGGGGAGAGCCGCTGTCGCCGGATGACATGCAGCGCCTGGCCAAGCGGATCGGCGAAAGCCGGGACGCCTTCTTTGTGTATCTGGCGTATGTTGGCGGCCAGCCGGCGGCCACCGCCCACCTGACCATTCATTCGCCTACGACCTGGGCTGGCCTGGGAGGGGCGGCCACGCTGCCCGCCTACCGGCGGCGCGGCCTGTATCGGAGCCTGCTGATGCGGCGCCTGCGCGATGCGCAGCAGGCTGGGGTTCGCTTGCTTGAGGCCGAGGCCAGCCCGATGAGTCAGCCCGCGCTGCAAGCCGTCGGCTTCGTGCATACCACCGACTGCCGCCTGTACGACAGCCCGGCCCCAGCCTCCTGACCCGGCGCAGCCTCTCGAGTGGGACCTCGATCGACGGCAGAAGAAACCGCCCGGCAGTCGCCGGGCGGTTCGCGCTACGCCTTGGCTGGATCCGGTCATTCCTCGTGCGCTGCGCCTCGGCCGGCGACGTAGGACTCGACCAACAGCAGCCCGTTCGGGCCGGCGCGCTGAATCACCTTGAGAAGTGTCTCCATCGTGGTGACCTCCTCGAGCTGCTCGTTGATGAACCAGCGCAGAAAGTCCTGCGCCAGGTAGTCGGTCTCCTTGACCGCCTGGTCCATCAGGGCGGTGATCTGCCGTGTGACCTCATTCTCCCAGTCGAGCGACAGCTTGGCCGCGTTCTCGGCCGAGCCGATATCGTGACGGGGGGCTTCGATCGTCGGGATCATCGCCATCCCACCGGCCTCGGTCACGTAGTGCACGAACTTCATGGCGTGCTCGTTCTCCTCTTCCGCCTGGCGGTAGAAGAACTCCGCCAGCTTCTCGAGCGACTCGCGCTCAAAGTAGGTAGCGATGGCAACGTACTGGTTGGAGGCCGCGAACTCCCGGCCAACCTGGGCGCTCATCGCCGCCGACAGTTTCTCGCTGATCATCATGGTTCACCCCTTGTATGAGATACAGGATGGCGTTGTCGTGGGGCGATCTTGCCCAGAATCGGGCCG
Source organism: Anaerolineales bacterium (assembly GCA_022866145.1). NCBI lineage: Bacteria > Bacillati > Chloroflexota > Anaerolineae > Anaerolineales > Anaerolineales bacterium. Next base: position 1,872 of record JALHUE010000107.1, read on the forward strand.
GATCGGCGGTTCTCTTATCCCCCGCTCAGGACGTAATCGATTGCGTACTGTGCATCCAGGTAGTTGGGATTGACGGCCAGAGCGGACTGGAAATCCTGCAGGGCCTCCCCTGCCAACCCCAGCCGATAGCGCGCCCAACCCCGCCACAGCAACGACTCCTCGGCCTTCTGGGTGCGGAAGAGCGTGGCATCCGCCAGTTCCACCACATCCTCGAACCGGCCCTGGTGGAAGTAGGCGATGTACGGCCCGAATTGGTAGCGGGTGAAGCGCCAGGGCAGCCCAAGCCGCAGGGCAGTGTCGAA
>JALHUE010000108.1 GCA_022866145.1 Anaerolineales bacterium
ACAAGCCCGTCTGCGCGGCGTTAACGCCGCGCCGGCCAAACACCGGTGCACGCAGCTCCGCCTCAGCTGCCCTCGATCGGTCGTGCTCGCAGGCCAGCCAGGCCAAGGATTGCCTTGGACAGTCCGGAGGTCCGCTGCCAGACTGCACCCAATGGCTGCCCACTCCTTGGTTGCCGGCAAGATGGCGGGAAGATGCTTGCTCCGAGGGGCCGGTCGAGCTCGAGGCAGGGCGAGACCGGATCGGGCGGGCAGACGCCTCCAATGGGGCGCGGCCCCGGGGTGGAGGCGTGCCATTCCCCGGTCCCGGCAAGGCTGGCAAGGCTGGCAAGGCTCTCGCCGTCGAGGCAGGAGTCATGGTCGCCTGTCGCTCGGCGGTGGCTGGCAAAGGTGCCGGCGTTGACGCCGCTCCGGCTCCCCGGTATGATGGAAGCAAGGCTGGGTCGGCCGGGCGACCGCGGACGGCGAGAGCCGCCCGAGGAAAGTCCGCGCTCCATCGGGCAGGGTGCCGGGTAACACCCGGGCAGGGAGACCTGGGGATAGGGCCACAGAAAACAACCGCCCCGCCTCACGGCGAGGGTCAGGGTGAAAAGGTGGTGTAAGAGACCACCGGCGCCGGCAGCAATGCCGGCGGACAGGCAACCCCCACTCGGAGCAAGGCCAAGCAGGGGCGATGGGTGCCCAACCGTTGAGCCCCGGGTAGGCTGCTCGAGCCTGGCGGCAACGCCATGGCCAAGAGGGATGGTCGCCCAGGCGAGGGTGGCGGGAAGACGGGGTTTCCCCGTAAACCGCAGGACTCGCTGGACAGAACGCGGCTTACAGGCTGGCCCAACGCATCGGCCCCGGCGCCCTACGCGCCGGGGCCGTCCGTTGTGCGGGATCCCAGGCCTGGCACCTTGATGAAGAACGCTCTTCTCAGTGAAGAAGAATGCCTACGCGGTGGTTGGGGCGAAGCCCCAACCACCACATAGGCAAGTTACTCTGAGGAGGCATGCCCTTTCAATTAGCCTCCTAGGCCAGCTCGGGCAGGACCGAGGAGAAGTCGAGCGGCGGCCTCTCCGGCAGGTACTCGCCCGACTCCGGATCCTGCCGATACCGGCCTCGAATCTCGCCGCGGGCGATTGCCTGAAGGGCATCGGCCAGAGTGTCAACTTCCTCGAGGGTGTTGTACAGTCCGAAACTGGCGCGCACCATGCCCGGCATCTCCCGTCGATCGCCTTCGAGGATGCGCTGGCGGGCTTGCGCCGACCGCTCGCGATCCAGCCCCAGCAGATGAAGCACATACGGATGAGCGCAGAAGCATCCGCTGCGCACGCCGATCGCATGCTCGTGCCCCAGGATCGCGGCGACTTCGAAGTGTGAGCGTCCCTCCAGGCTGAATGGGATCACACCCAGCCGTTCCGCAGCGTGGCCGGGCTCGCGGTCGCCGAAAAGGCGCAGACCCGGGACCTGTGCCAGACGCTTGAGGGCGTGGGCCGTCAGTTCCGCTTCGTGCGCCGCAACGGTCGAAAGGCCAATGGCTTGCAGTTCCCCGATCGCCAACGCCAGGGCGACGGCGCCCACCACATTGGGTGACCCGGCCTCCTCCCGATCCGGCGGCGCGGCCCAGGCAACCTCCTCGAGCGTCACGACCTCGACCGTTCCCCCTCCCACCATGTCGGGCACTCCCAGCTCGAAGAATGCCTTGGGGCCGATCAGGGCTCCGGTTCCGTACGGGGCGTACATCTTGTGGGCGCTGAAGGCCACGAAGTCCAGGTGTTCGGGATCGGACTCCGGCCGGATGTCGAGTGGGCGGTGCGGGGCGAGCTGGGCGCAGTCCGCCAGGATCAGGGCGCCGGCGGCGTGCGCCTTGCGCGCCAGACGGTGCAGGGGGTTGAGATAGCCAGTGACATTACTGGCGCCGGTGACCGCCACCAGCCGGACCACGCCCTGGTGCTCACCCAGCAGGCGGTCGTAGTCCTGTTCATCCAGGCGGCCATCGGCCAGCAGGCCGACGTGGTGCACCTGGCAGACGGCCCGCCAGGGGAGGTCGTCCGAATGGTGCTCCATCGTCGTGGTCAGGACCACATCCTCAGGGCTCAGGCCCATGCGCCGGGACAGCTTGTTGATGGCCTCGGTGGTGTTCTTGACGAAGACGCAGGTGTGGGTGTGAGGGTCGGCCCCGACGAAGTGCAGGCAACGCTGGCGTGCCTGCTCGAAGGCCCAGGTCGACAGCTGGGACTTGTAGCCCGTGCCGCGGTGCACGCTGGCGTAGTAGTCGAGGAAGGCGTTGACGCCATCCCGCACGACGCGCAGCGGGGGGGTGGAGGCGGCGTTGTCGAAGTTGATGTATGGACGTTGGCCGCCGCCAAGCAGCGGCACTGGGATCTGCAGGCCGACGAAACGGTCACGATAGCTGGAAGCAGAGTGGCTTGTTGGGTTCAACGCGGTCCTCGCTCAGACGGTGGAGTGGGTTCTTGCCGTTCTTGA
>JALHUE010000109.1 GCA_022866145.1 Anaerolineales bacterium
ATCAGCTGGTCGTCGAGCAGATCAACGCGGCCAGACCCGACATCGTCTGGATCGGGCTGAGCACGCCCAAACAGGAACGCTGGATGGCGGCACACTTCGGTCGAATCGAGGCGCCAGTCATGATCGGCGTTGGCGCGGCGTTCGATTTCCTCTCAGGCCGGAAGCCACAGGCCCCCCGCTGGATGCAGCGCGCAGGCCTCGAGTGGCTCTTCCGTCTGGCTTCCGAGCCGCGGCGCCTTTGGCCTCGCTATCGACAGTACCCGCGCTTTGTTATCCTGGCGCTGGCCCAGGCCATCGGTTTCAAGAAGTATGATTCTGACCAGTGAAGGAGCAGGGGTGGCCGGCCAGCCCGGCCGGCCTGTGCGGCGAACAGCTCCTCGACCAGTCCTTCACGCCGCGTGCTGTCAGTCTGACGCAGATCGCCGTCGATCGTCGGTCCGTGTGGCGGCCTGAGTCTCCCATCGATACCAGCGAGTGGAGTTCTATGCCTGAGCGGAGTGGAAAGGCCCACCCCGGGTGGAAAGGACCTCATGAGCGCCGATAACCCTCTCCTCACGGTCGTAATCGTGGTTGGCGACGAAGGTACCCGTCGCGGGCTGGAGCGCACCATGCAGGGCTTGCGGCACCAAGGAATCGTCGACCGCATGGAGATCCTGGTGGTCGACTGCAGCGCGCCCGGGACGGCCCCACTTCGTGGCAGCGATCACCCGAGTGTCCGCACGATCAAACTGCCGCGCGACGGAACGACCATGGCCCAAGCGCGGGCGGCAGGTGTTCGCTCGGCGCGGGCGCCGATTGTCGGCTTCTTGGATGAGCACTCGCTTGCCATGGCAGGGTGGGCCGAGGCGCTCGTCGAAGCACACCAGGGGCCGTGGGCCGGAGTCGGAGGTGAGGTCTATAATCTGACTTCGGCGGTCGGTTTTTCCGACCCGATCTACTTGATGGGTCATGGACCTTGGGTTCCACCGGCGCCGCGAGGCGAGGCTGAGCTCCTGCCGTCGCACGATACCTGCTACAAACGGGAGATCCTGCTTTCCTACGGCGATCAGTTGGCCGATCTGCTCATGGCCGAACCGGTCTTGATGTGGAAACTCCGGGTGGATGGCCATCACCTCTTCCTCGAGCCGAATGTCAAGTCCATGCACGGCTATACCGTCTCGCCCCTCACGTGGGTCGCCTTCTTCTCCTGGGGTCGATGCTTCGGAGATGCCCGAGCAAGGGTCCTCGGTTGGTCACGACGGCGCAGACTGCTGCATGCTGCGCTGACTCCGTTGGTCCCCTGGGCAAGGGCCGCCCGTATGTTCTTCTACTTCTCCGACCGACATCCCTCCCGGCTTGTCACGTTCCTCGTTGGGCTCCCGATCATCCTCCTGGCGCAGTACGGCGCAGCCTTCGGAGAAGCCCTGGGCCTGCTCTTCGGCAAAGGGAACGCGGAGGTTCTCTTCACCCAATCCCATCTCCGCGGTCTTCGCTTCCGGGCGGAAAGACTCTAGGCGGGGTCCGGCAAGATCGATCCTCGAATGATCCCGCCAGCGAGGCAACAGCCGACCCAGGACAGGGATCTGCCCGAGATGACTGTTGCCATCGTCGGCGGGAATCACCGGAAGCGTCTGCACCGGGCGCTGGAAAGCGTCCTTCAGCAGGATGGCCCGGTCATTGAGGTCCTCCTCCTCGACCTATCGACGGCCGATTCCGCTTCGATCGTGCCGCATGCCGATCCAAGGGTAAGGACAGTCTCCCTTCCGCCTCCCACAACCTTCGGTCAGGCGCGGGCCGTCGGGGTCAGGGAGGCGCGGGCACCCGTGGTCGCCTTTCTGGAGGAGCACTGCGTGGCCTTGCCGGGGTGGGCTCGGGAGCTGGCTGTCGCCCACCAAGGACCCTGGGCGTGCGTAGGATCAGAGATCCACAATCTGAATCCCGGGGTCGGATGGAGCGATGCCGTCCATCTGGGGGGCTACTCGAACTGGATGCCTCCGGCGATGCGCGGCGAAACCGCGACCACGGCGGCACACAACTCCAGCTACAAGCGAGCTGCCTTGGCCGACATCGGGACTCGTCTCTCTGAGCTTCTCGTCGCCGAGCCCCTGCTTCAAAGGGAGCTTGCCCGCCGAGGACATCGCCTCCTCGTCGAGCCGGAGTCGAAACTGGCTCACGAAAATGAAACCCACTTCCGTTCCCTCATGGCGGTCTGGTGGTGGAATCGGAGCTACGGCCGCATCCGCGCCCGGGAGGCCAGTTGGGGTTGGGCGCGGCGTATCATCTACCTGGCGTTCAGCATGTGGATTCCGTGGTACCGATGGGCGCGGCAGTTAGGTTTCTTCGTGCGACGGCGGAGATCGGCGCTTGGCCGGTTTGCCTGGAATTCACCCCGGATCATCATCCTTGGCTACCTGGCGGCCGCAGGTCTCGCCGTGGGTGCGCTGGCCGGTCGGACCGGAGACGATCTTCGCTTCACGGACCTGGAGTTGCGGACGGACGAGGAGCGGTGAGTGAGGGAACCCCAGGCGTCGCCCGAGATGTCGGTGGTTCTCTTGGTCGGCAAACAGCGCGACCGCGCCGAGAGATCGCTCCGCAGCCTGCTGGGGCAGTCGGCGATCGACCGGATGGAAATCCTGCTGATCGATTTCTCCGCCGGGCGGGAGGCTGCGATCCCCGGGACCGATCACCCCGCGGTGCGCTACCTCGGCAAGAATCGGCTTGAGCCCTTCGGACGGGTTCGCGCCGAGGCCGTCCGCTTGGCGCGCGGTGAAATCGTGGCCTTCTTGGAGGAACACTGTGAAGCCCTTCCCGGATGGGGCGAAGCGGTGCTTCGAGCCCACGCCCAGGGATTGGACGGCGTCGGGCCGGAGGTCCACAGCGGCAATCCGGGCCTCGGTGTCAGCGATGCCATTGCACTCCTGAACTACGTTCGCTGGCTTCCGCCGGCGCAGCGCGGCGAGTCGGATCTCCTTGTCGGCAACAACTCTTCCTATCGGCGTGGTGCGCTTCTTGAGCGCACGGACGACTTGGACCGCCTGATGGCCTGTGACCCGATTCTTCAGTGGAAGCTGGTGGAGGCGGGGGGAGGATTGGCTGTCGATCCCTCGGTCAAGGTTGCACACTGGAATGAGGGGGAAGTCTGGGCGATCGCCCGAGGCTACTACTTGTGGAATCGTATGTTCGCCCCACTCCGAGCGAGCCTCTTCGGGTGGTCTCCTCTGCGGGTTCTCATCCGGATCCTTCTCCTCCCCGCCGTCCCGCTTGTGCGCGCCGTGAAGCTGGGCTGGACAGCGCTCCGACGCAGCCCGCCGATGGGCCGCGCATGCGTGCGAGCCCTGCCGGTCATCTTGGCGGCTCAAACTGCTGCAGCCATCGGCCAGGCCGCCGGCTGGATCCTGGGACCCGGGGAGGCGGAGACCAGGTTCCTGCAGTACGAGCTCGAGCAAGATCGTCCTGAGCAGGCATCCGATGAGGGGGTAGTGCCTTGAAGACCGAACGCCCGCGATTGTCGGTCGTCATCCCGGCCTACAACTCGCATGAAACGCTCCCGGAATGCCTTGAGGCGATCTCGCGCCAGAGCTTGGAGGGATTCGAGGTCATTGTGATCGACAGCGGCCCGTCGGCGCAGGGCGCTCAGATCGTCGGAGACCGTTTTCCTTGGGTCCGACTCGAGCGGGCTGGCCAGCGCCTGCTTCCCCATGCCGCTAGGAACCGGGGGGCGTCTCTCGCCAAAGCTGACCTGCTTGTCTTCACCGACCCGGACGCCTATCCGGCGCCGGACTGGCTTGACCGCCTCCTCGAAGCCCACCATCGATTCGGAGGCGTGATCGTGGGTTCCGTCCTCTGCCACGGGAGCCGGTGGCTGGATCGAGGGACACATCTGGCGAAGTTCGACATGTGGCTTCCCGGTGGAGAGGCTCGAGGGATCTCGATCGCACCGACAGTGAATCTGCTGAGCCCGCGTGGGATCCTTGTGGAACTGGGGATGTTCCCCGGAGAGTACATGATCGGCGACACGGTCTTCAGCTGGCGGGTCGCCGGGGCGGGATATCCGATCACGTTTGAGCCGCGGGCCGTCGTTGAGCACCACCATGTCTCTTCCTGGCTGGGACTGCTGCGCGAACGGTTTCAGCGTGCCCAGGAGTTCGCCCGGGTTCGGGGGCAGCTCGAGGCCTGGGATCGACGCCGGATGATCCGCCAGCTTGCCGCCTCGCTGATTCCCATCCGCTGGGCCAACCTCGTCGTGCGAACGTTTCGTGCATCCATCCAAGCCGGCCTGCTTTGGGACTTTGTCTTCACGCTCCCAGTTGTCTTCAGTGCCCATGCGGCCTGGCTCGCCGGTGAAAGCCTGGCGTTGTTCGAAGCGCTCGTTCACCATGCGCGCGACTAGGCCGCCTCTGAGGATTCTCTTGCTCACCCACAACCTTGCGGGGCGCGGCGGCAGCTATATGCGGAGCTACTCGCTGGCCAGATAGCTCGCTTCGTTCGGCCATTCGGTGCACCTCATGGCCAGCCGATCAGGACCGGGCACAACGAGCAGAACGACGGTCGAAAGTGGAGTCTGTGTCGTCGAAATGTCGGACATCTTTCCAGCTCGCGCCAGGAACGGCGGCCTGAGCCCGATTGACAGCCTCGGGAGGGCGATTTGGGTCTGGCGCCGCCGATTCGATATCGTTCACGCCTTTGACCACCGGCCGGCGGTTTCCTTTCCTTCTCTTGTTGGCAAGGCAAGAGGAGCGATCCTGATCTCAGACTGGGCGGACCTATGGGGTCACGGCGGCATCGCCGAGGAGCGAGAGGGCGCCGGTCGGCTGCTTGGCATGCTGGACGATTTCTGGGAACGGAGGTTTCGTCAATGGGCGGATGGGGCGACGGTAATTACCTCGCACTTAGGCCGCCGCCTCGATGCCATGGGAATGCCGGCGCGGAGGCGACTTCTCCTTCCGCCTGGCGCAAACATCGACCTGATCCACCCCTTGGATCGAGCGGAGGCTCGCCGCTGGTGTGGGCTCCCCGTCGATGCCCGCATCGTCGTGTTCACTGGATTTGCGCCTTACGATGCCGAACTTCTGGGGGAAGTCGTCTGGCGGATCCTGGAAGGCGAACCGGCGGCGACCGTGGTCGCCACCGGGCGTATGCCGGAGGCCATGGGGATTGCGCTCCGACAACGGGGTTTGGCGGGAAGGCTTCGCGACCTGGGAGTTGTCCCCTTTGCTGATCTTGAGAAGGTGCTGGCCTGCGCCGACGTGTTGTTGCTGCCGTACGCCGACAAGGAAGTGAACCGGGGCCGTTTTCCGAACCGATTTGGCGACTACCTGGCGTCTGGCAGGGTGGTCGTGACCAACCGCACAGGGGACCTTGGCGATATGGTTGAAGCGAATCGGATCGCCGTGCTTGCTCCGGAGGAACCGGAGAAGTTCGCGCGTGAAGTAGTCGACCTCTTGAATGACCCGGCGCGTTGCGAGGAGTACGCTGTGCGGGCGCGCCGTTTTGCCGAGGAAGTCCTCAGCTGGCGAATGCTCGCGCGTCGCGTGGAGCAGTTCTACATCGAAGCCCTGTTCCCCCATTGAGCAGTGTTCGCTCTCGCCAATCAAAGGGTCACGGATCCGATCCGTGCTCAACACAACCCAAGGAGTGCCGGGTGGCTTGGCGAGTAGGCACGATGGGCGTCGGCCGATGCGCTCCTACTCCGTGGCCGAGCGCTTCTCGCTTTGGCGGAATCCCAGCCAGAACGTGTAAGCGACCCCGGTTTCCGTGAGCTGTAACAGGACGACGGCGATGCCGAGAAACACCGCGCCCCACAGTTGCATTCCGAGGACGGTCAGGGTGAGCGAGCCCATCATTGCCAGGAAGTACGTCAGGGCGAAACGATTGACGAAGCGAATCGGCGCCCGGACGCCCAGATCCGCTCGGGGCGGTACGACTGCGATGAGAAGTACTCCTGCAAGGGAGAGGTAGGGAATCCACGTCATGGCTTCCTGGTAGCGGGCACCATAGAACTGAGTCGCGATCGGAGGGACCAGGATTGCAGCGGCCAGTCCGCAAGCCAGGGCCAGGCCCCATATTCCGGCGAGCAGCCTCCTGTAGGATGAGCGTCGGAAGCGCACAAGGTCTGGCGCTAGGATCATCGCCAGGACGTTGCGGAGGAGTCGGAACGGGCGAGTGAGGACGGCCACAGCGGCGAAGGCGGCAACCTGGTTGAGAGGCAAGATCCTGCCGGCGACAGCGATCAGCCCCTGCTCGGGAAGGAGATCGGTCACGGAGGATGCCAGGAAAGCCATTCCCGACAGCCGCTGGCTTCTCGAAATTCCTTGCGGGCCGATCGGAAGGGTGCGCAGCAGAACCATGGTGGCTATGAACAAGGAGAATGCGGTTGCGGTGAGATGGGCAAGCAAGACCACGAGGAGGCTGATCTCTGGCCGATAGAAGAGCGCGAGCAGGCCCGGAACGAGGAGGAATGCGTTCGGGGCGCGAAGCAGAACCGCGGCCGAGGCGTGGTGGCCCTGCGAGTTGAGCATGGCAGACGCCGCAGCCAGCAGGGTCGCGAGAAAGGTGACTGTCAGGAGGTAGAGCGCGCTAGACGGGATGAAGCCATAAAGCAGGGCCAAGCCCATCGTGCACAGCGCGACCAAAGGCGCGGCGTAGGCTGCTGTCTGGGCAAGATCCCGCCTCCAGTCGAACACACCAGGGCCGGCAGCAGCATAGAGGCGGGTGATTACGGTTCCCCCTCCGAGGAGGGCCAGCAGGCTCAGGATGTCTGAAAGCGAAAGCAGGAGCGCCAGCGACCCTGCCTCGGATGCTGGTAGCTCTCGAAGCAAGAGGCTCAGCCCGATCAGCGTCGCCAGGCTTGTCAGGGAGGCGAAGACGCTGGGCCACCCGGCCAGGCCGATCCACCTGCGCATGCTCTCGGTCCAGCCGTGATGTTGGAGGGTTGGCGGCAATGTCATTCAGGACAAACCCATGGCGCGGGGAGAGGCTCCCAGTATAAGCGGCAAACCCAGGGCGGGTAGGCTGTTGGCGACGCTGTCCACTGCCATGCGCGTCGTGAGCCATGGGGCCTGTTCGGAAGCGGCGATCCTCATCTGCTGCGTTATTGGCGGATGGCCGGTTCCCTGAAGTGTTTTCCCATCGATCGGGCTAGAATGGTGTCGGAACTGGGCCCAGCAGCGATGACCCTGTGTAGATCATGAGAAAAGCCCTCGGCCTCACCCCCCTCAGCCAGTTGCTTCTCGCCCTGGATATTGCCCTCATCTCCCTCGGCCTGTGGCTGTCGTCGGTGGTGCGGCTTGCCCTGCCGCTCGGCCAGGAGATCACGGCCGTGGGCACAGCCCTCCCCTGGGTAGTGGTTGGCATGGCTGAAGTCTGCTGGGTGTCTGCTCTGGCGGTCTGGGGGGCCTACGATCCACGGCGTATCCTGCGTTGGTACCAGGAGGTCGGGCGGGTCTCGCTCGGCGCCGCCACCGGCAGCATGCTCCTGGCGGGCATGCTCTACCTGACCTTCCGCGAGGTGTCCCGATTGCAGTTCGGGTACTTCTTCACCATCAGCCTGGTCTTGCTGCTGCTGGCGCGGGCAGGGCTGCGGCTGTACCACCGGGCTCGAGGGAAATCGCGCCCCGGAGGACGAAACCGCATCCTGATCATCGGCGCCGGCGACCTGGGACAAAGGGCGGCGCAGCTCCTGATCGACCAGAGCCGGTGGGGCTACGCCCTAGCCGGCTTCCTCGACGACGATCCGGCGAAGGCCGGCGTCAGCTATCTGGGACACGCTGTCCTGGCTTCGGTGGACGACGTCGCTGGCGTTGCCTCGGACAGGAAGATCGATGAGGTCTGGGTCTGCCTCCCCGGGCGATCCTACGAACGAATCCAGTGGGTCGTCGCTCAGTTGGAGAAGCTGCCTGTAAGGATCAAGATCGCCCCGGACTACTTCTCTTTGGCGCTTGTCCGAGCTCGCGCCGAGGTCATGGGCGGCATCCCGTTCATCGGCCTGCGCGATCCGATCCTGACCGGATCGCAGCGGGCGTTCAAGCGCCTCTTTGACATTATGGGCGCCCTGGCCTTGCTGGCGATTCTTGCCATCCCGATGACGGCCAGCGCACTGGCAATCCGGTTGAATTCGGCCGGGCCCGTACTCTTCCGCCAGAAACGGGTGGGCGAGAACGGCAGGTTGTTCGGCATGCTCAAGTTCCGCACCATGCAGGCCGATGCCGAAGCCCTGCAGGATCAAGTTCTCGTCAAGACGGCCGACGGCCAGGTGATCCACAAGCAGCCCGGAGATCCGCGGGTGACGCGGGTTGGACGCTTTCTGCGCCGCTACAGCCTCGACGAGCTGCCCCAGCTGTGGAATGTGGTCCGCGGCCACATGAGCCTAGTCGGGCCGCGGCCGGAGATGCCCTGGCTCGTCGATCGCTATGAGGGTTGGCAGCGCAAGCGTTTCGCTGTTCCCCAGGGTGTCACCGGCTGGTGGCAGGTCAACGGCCGCAGCGACAAGCCGATGCACCTGAGCACCGAGGACGATCTGTACTACGTCTACCACTACTCGATCTGGCTCGACATTCGGATCTTGCTGATGACTCCCTTGGCAGTCTTGCGAGGGCAGGGAGCCTTCTAGGTTCGCCAGGCAACTTATCGAGCCAGGCCCGCTCGGCTCCAGTGGGGGCCAGACGGCGGTCGCGGCGGGGCGGCAACCACCTTTCTTTCCTGCGGCTGGGATTCCACCTCAGGGCACGCCTCGTTGGGGAGTCGGTCCAGGACAAAGACAGCTCCCCCGATCACGGCGAGCCCCCGCGATCACCGAGGATTCGTCTTGCGTACGCCAGATGGCGCTTGAGGTACACTGGACACCCGGCCGGATCGGCCGAGCCACCGGCGACATGCCAAGCCACCCATTCACCCGCAATCAAGCCAGGCTGACAGCCACGCCCGCTTCCTCGGACGCAGATCCGGGATTCCCTGGCGCAGCCAGAAACCCGTCGAGAGGTCTCAACCCGAACCGCCCGATGTCTGGACCTCACTCTTGAGACACAAACCGCAGCCCTGGTTCCAGATCCGCAATCGCACGCTGCTG
>JALHUE010000110.1 GCA_022866145.1 Anaerolineales bacterium
CGCCGAATCCCTTCCAGGTTCCACAGGCTGGTCAGAGCGGACGGATTCGGCCCCAGGCCGCACAGGTCAGGAGCATGCGCCACCACCCGGGGCGGAGCGGCGATCGACAGGCCGGGTCGTTCATAGGCCAAGATCGCCCCCATCGCCTGCACGGCCTCAACCCGGCGCTCGCCCTCGGGCCGAGAGAGCAGAAGGCTGCGGCATTCGGCATCGTAGCCCGGCTGCGTGAAGCCTGTAGCATTGATCCCCAGCGGCTGCGACTGGCTCGGGATCTCCCAGCTGGCATACGACTCACACAGGGGCGTCAGCAGCGTCGGCCACGACCAGATGACCGTCTCGAAGGTGCGCCCCAGCACCGGCCCATCCGGCCACGGCTCCGCCAGGTCGTTGGCGCTCGTCGCCTCCACCACAATCCCAATGCCGCACTCGGCCAGCTGCGACTGCAGGGCTTGCCCCAAGGTTCGGCCCGCCTCTCCCTCAGCCACAGTCAGCCGGAAGGTCAACGGTGCGCCGGGCGGGATGCCCAGGCCGCCCGACCACAGCCGCGGTGTGGCGGGGTCACCGTCGGAGTCCAGCCAACCCGCCTTTGCGAGCGCTTCGTTGGCCTGCGCCGGATCATGGGGGGTAGTCTGACCAGAGCCTGCCAATGGATGGCCCGGCGGCAGGCCGCCCATCGGGATCCCACCCAGCCCCGCGTACAACTCGCCATTCAGCGATTCCCTGTCCAGACAGGTGTCTACCGCCTCGCGCACGTGGCGATCGTAGGCTGGGGGATGGGTTTGCAGTCCGACGGGGGCAAGATTGAAATCCAGGCGAGTCACCAGGGTGCCGGTCGAGGCGGCCAGCCCCAGCCTTCCCGCCTCCGAGTACCCCGCCAGGGTTTCGAGCAGCCCAGGCGCCGGGGCCGGTTGACCCCGCCCCTCCAGCAGCACGGCTTCGTCCAGTACGTCGCACTCTGTGGTCAGCAGCTGCTGGACCCCCGCCTCGGGACCGCCGGTGACAAACCGAAACAGCAGCCGATCAAAGGCCGGCAGCCCTTCCTCCGCCCGGAAATAACGCGGGTTCCTCTCCAGCAGGATGTGCTCTCCCGGAAGCCACTCGCTGACCACGTACGGACCCCAACCCACAGGGGCCCGATTGGCCTGCTCCTGGTCGAGCACCTCTTCCGGGGACAGCCCGCCCAGAAGGTGGGTTGGCAGCGGAGACCAGAAGTTGCCCGAAAACTCGGCATCGACGAAACCGGGGATCCCCGTCCAGCGCACGGTCCGCTCATCCAGCGCCTCGTAGCTCTGGGTGCGATCGAACACGAACTTGAGCGAGGGGGTAGCGCTGGCCCCGTCGAGCTGATACGACAACACCGAGTCGGCGGCCGTGAGCGGTGCCCCATCCGACCACTCTAGCCCCTGGCGAAGCTGGAAATCCGCCGCCAGCTGGTCCATCTGGACTTCGCCTCCCTGGAAGGCGCGCAGACAGGCTTCGTTCTCACACCCGGATGGGACGTACATCTTGCCCGGCCGGAGGTTTTCCGCCAGCTGGGTGATCGGGTTCCAGTAGATCTCGCCGGAGAGGACCGGGACCGGCACGATCGCCGCATCCCCATCGGCCAGGGAGGGGACCTTGTCCAGGATCACAGGCTGGTAGACGAAGTCCAGCAGATCGACCGGGCCATCGTAGATCGCCTGCAGGACCACATCGGTGGCGACATTGGTGTCGGCATACAGGTAGAGCGATGCCGGCTCTTCGGCCAGACACACGACCAGGGTCTCGGGGGGAGGCGGCACCTCGGTCGGCTTGCTGGTGGTGGGAGGCGTGGGAGATAAGCCCAGGGTGAGGGGGAAGTCCGCCGGGGAAGGACCTTGGCAGCCGGTCCACATCAGGCCGCAGCCTAGGACCAGGGCCGAGAAGAACACCAGTCGGTGTCGGCGCATTATCGATCCTCCCGGGTAGACCGGGGTGCCAACCCTGCCGGAGTCGAATCCGGCTGGCGCCGGATCTGATCGAGCACACGCCGATCGGCCTGGGAGAGCGGCGCCTGGTCGAGCAGGTCGGGCCGGCGCTCAAGGGTCCGGCGGAGCGACTGAGCCCGGCGCCAGGCGTCAACGCGAGCGTGGTCGCCAGAGACGAGCACCTCTGGCACGGCCCAGTCCCGGAACACCGCTGGACGCGTATATTGCGGATACTCGAGCAGCCCCTGGGCGTGCGAATCGTCCTCGGCGCCGTCCACAGCACCCAGCGCTCCGGGCAGCATGCGGGTGACGGCGTCAATCACGATCAGCGCCGGCAGTTCTCCGCCTGTGACCACGTAGTCTCCGATGGAGACCTCCGCCGTCGCCAGATGCCGCCGCACCCGTTCATCGACCCCTTCGTAGCGTCCGCAGATCAGCGCCACCCGCTCACAGGCAGCCAGGCCCCGCGCCATCTTCTGATCCAGCACGTCGCCCTGGGGTGTGAGCAGGATCACCGGCACCCGCCCCAGGTCATCTCCGAGCACGGCCTCTACCGCCCCGAAGATCGGCTCGGGCTTCATCACCATTCCGCCGCCTCCGCCGTAGGGCGTATCGTCCGTGGTGTGATGTTTGTCGTGGGTGTACTGGCGAAGATTGTGCAGGCGCACATCGAGCAGACCGGCAGCCTGTGCCCGGCCGAGCATACTGGCCTTGAGATAGGCCTGCATGACGTCTGGCAGGATGGTGAAGACGTCGAATCTCATCCAGGCTTCCGGAGTTCGCCCATCCGTCCCACGAAGTTGCACTGCCGGGGCCCAGCGCGGTCGCCGCCACCTGTCCGCACCTGGCCGGGGGAGGAATTATAGTGCGGGCGGGCGGCCCGCTCTCACCTGTTCCAGGATCGAGCGCGTCGAGTGGAATCCGATGGGCGGGAGCTCATCGAGCGCAAAGAAGCCCGTCTGCTCGGCATCGTCACCGGCGCTCAGGGCGCCGCCGCAGATCTCGCTCCAGTATACGATCACAATCGTGGAAGGGTGCTCGCCGACCGAAGGCTCGAACACGACATCCGCCACACCGCCCACCCGCACTTCCAGGCCGGTCTCCTCGGTCACCTCTCGGGCTGCGGCCAGGCGCGGATCCTCTCCCGCATCCACGTATCCGGCGGGGAGTGTCCACGTCCCTTTCTCAGGGGAGTTCCGGCGCTGAACCAGCAGGATCCTTCCGTTCTCCATCACCAGTGCGGCCGCGGCCACCTTCGGATCCAGGAAATGGATCCGGCCACAGCCAGTGCACACGGGCCGTAGGGCCCCGTGCACGTCCTGAGGGGCGGTGGGCGCCCCGCATGCCGGGCAGTAGCTCGAGTTCAGCATCGTCTCTCAGACGATCCGGCGGGCCCGCACTGTTAGCACCCCCAGAATCACGCCCAACAGGGCGAGTGCGCCTCCGATCAGCCGCAGGGGGCGAGCGACCCAGCCCGACCCCCGAGCGGGAGCCTCTGGCTGGGGCACGCTCTCCAAGGCATTGGCGAAGGTCGCATCGGCTTCTTGGCCTTCGTCCTCGGCCTCCGGCGCGGCGGGAGGCGCAGCGGGCGCGGTCGCCTCAAGCCCGGCCGCCTGCCCGACGGCCCCGGCTTTGAGGGACGGTTCAATCGTGGCGGCCGCAGTGGCCGTGGCGAGGCTGTCCACCGCGCTGCGTTCGGCCTCAGCCTCGGCCTCAGCCAGTGGCGGCAGCGCGGCTGGCGCGGCGGCGGAGTCGAGCAGCATCTCCGCCGCAGCCTCCGGGGGGGGTTGTGCTTGAACCTCCTCCGCAGGCGCCGAGGTCTGGAGCGCTGCCGGCAGGGCGGCAAACCGCAGGGCATAGGTATCCAACCCGAATGCCAGCACGAACCCCAGGGCCGCCAGGGCGGTTGCCAGGCGAAGCCGGGGGTAGGCCGCTTTGGCTGGCCGCCGCCCGACCATCTCGGGCGTGAGCGTGAAGTTGCGGGGCACTCGGATTCTGGGGAGCATCCCCAGGCCGGCACGGATCTCGCTCAGTTCCTGCAAGGCCGCGCGCAGGCTGTCGTCGGCCCTCAGGCTGGACTGCAGAGCGGCTTCGTCTGCCGGCGACAAACCGCCATCCAGAGAGGCCGAAAGGGTCTCAAGCATATCGGGGGAAAGCGCGCTGAAGCGGCTCATTTCGAATTCTCAGCAGACAGACGCAGCGCGGCAGGCAGAAGTTCCCCATACTGCCGGAGGCAATCGCGCAGGCGGGCCCGGGCCCGGGCGACGCGGCTCTTGACGGTGCCGACGGGCTTGCCGATCGCCGCCGCCGCCTCCAGGTAATCGTGGCCCTCCACATCCACTAGGACCGCTGCCATCCGAAACTCGGCCGGGAGACGCTGCAGGCAGTCTTCAATGGCCCGGTTGAGCTCGGCCCGCAAGGCCTCGCGCTCCGGTCCGGCCTGAGGGTCGGCAATTCGTTCCCAGGCGTCCGGATGGTCGGCATCGTCCTGGTCGTAGTCGTCCAGCGACTCGGCCGGCCGCCGCTTCTCGCGGCGCAGGCTGTCGTAGCACGCATTGGTCACAATCCGCAGCAGCCAGGCGCGGAAGGAACCCCCGCGATGGTCCTTCAAGTGCTTGAAGGCTGATATGAACGCCTCCTGAGCAGCATCGGAGGCAGCAGCTGGGTCCCCCAGGATGCGGTAGGAGACGTTGTAGACCGCCGTCTGGTGGGCCAGCACAAGGCGGTTGAAGGCGTCGAGATCGCCGCCTCGGGCGTCCTCGAGCAATCGATTTTCGTCGAGCATGCGAGTCATCATAGCCGGTCCGGGAGTCGCAGGCAAGCGCCGCATGCCGTCAAGGCTCTCTGGGCGCGCCCGGGCCCCCGAGCCCGCTGTGCTGCGCCACCGCCGGCAGCCACGGCCGCCTCTGCCGCCCACAGCGCGGGGTCAGGATGAGATGGCGTATACTCCGCGTGATGACCCTCAAACAGCAGCTGATGAACTCACCCAGGCACCTGCAGCCGATGTCGGGCTCGCCGGCCGCCATTCGCTGAACGAACGATGCGAAGGCTCACCTGCCTCGTCTGGATGGCGCTCGGGGCTGCGGCCTGTTCGCCGACTGCCCTTCCCCCGATGGCAACCCCTTCGGCGACACCGCCGGGGCTGCCGCCGGCTACTCCCCAAGTGCGTCGGGTCACCCCCCAGCAGGCGACGGAGACCCCGCTCTTGCCCTCCGCCACGCCCTCCAGTGGGTCTCCCCAGCCCTCTCCGACTGCCACCCCGACGCTGGGACCGGGGCAGCAGATCTCAACGATCGATGGCGCCCGGGTGCAGCGCGTTCCGGCCGGCGACTCCTGGATGGGATCGGCCGACTCGGAGCTCCTGACTGAGCCCGACGAGCTTCCGCAGCACCGCGTCCGCCTGCAGGCATTCTGGATCGATCAGACCGAGGTCACCAATCGGCAGTATGCACTGTGTGTCTCGGCGGGCAAGTGCGACCCGCCGCCGGCAGAGCTCGAACTTGGGGATGAGCAGGCTTACTATGCTGCGCAGGAGTTCGCCGACTACCCTGTAACCAACGTCTCCTGGGTGCAGGCCGAGGCGTACTGCCAATGGACGGGGCGACGCCTGCCATCGGAGGCCGAGTGGGAGCGAGCGGCACGCGGTCGCGATGCACGCATCTACCCCTGGGGCTGGTTCGGCCTAGTGATGGACGATCGCCTCAACTTCTGCGATCAGGAGTGCCCGTATCCCTGGCGCGATGCTCGTTTGAGCGACGGCCACGCCCGGACGGCGCCCGTCGGATCGTATCCCAGGGGCGCCAGCCCGTACGGCGCCCTGGATATGGCCGGCAATGTCTGGGAGTGGGTGAGCGACTGGTACGACCCCGCCGCCTACAGCTCGGAGCTCGCCGAGCAGCCGGCCGGACCGGATCAGGGACGGTACAAAGTGGTGCGCGGCGGGTCCTGGCTCGACGGGACCCTGGGAGACCACATGGCCTTCGCCCGGGCGGCGAACCGCCACTGGCAGCCGCCCAACGCCAGCCAAAGCTACATCGGCTTCCGTTGCGCCGCCTCGGCGCAAGACCTGAACTAGCTGGCCGCAGCCCGAGACCCCCTCACAAGTCGCCGGTGCAGGCTTCTCCTCGCCCGGACAGCCCCACAGCCCTTGCCCCTTTCAGCGGCCGGCGCTCACCAACCCGCACAGCCCGCCTCAGCTCAGCGAGGGGATGTTTCCTGACCGATGCAATCAGCGGTGGAGATAGGGATCGATTGTCGTGAGCAGCTGGTTCCAGGTGAATGGCTTGGGAAGGAAGCCATCGGCGCCTGCCAGCATGGCCGCTTCCCGATCTTCCGGGCGGACCCGGGCGCTGACGACGATCGTAGGGATCGAACGCAGGCAGGGATTGGCCCGCACGTGGCGGACGAAGGCCAACCCGTCCATGCCTGGCATCATGACGTCCGTCAGGATCAGATCTGGTGTCGCCTCCTTGAGCATGCTCATCGCCTCGCCGGCGTCGTGCGCTTGATGGACGCGGACATCGGAGATGCCAAGCAGCTCGGAGACCACGCTGCAGAAGTCCGGCTCATCATCGACGACCATGACGCAGGGCGTGCCGTCACGGGGCGCCTTCGCCGGGTCCTCGGTGATGGTCATCCAGGATTCCACCTTAGACCCCGTTCTCGCGGACATGGCCTGTTGTTGCAGGATTGGTGCCGTCGGCGTGGCGGTGAGGGGCAACGGAGCGCCGGCCGGCGCTCCGTTGGGTCGAACCGATGCGGGCACAGGCGGAGCTAGCGGGACCGGAGCAGTTCCTCCTTCATCGCCCGCCCCAGGCGGAAGATCCCTTCATTGATCATCTCGATGCTGGCGTTGGAGAAGTTAAGCCGCATCGAGTGCTCCCCTCCCTGCTCGCCGGGATAGAAGGCAAAGCCGGGCACGTAGGCCACCTTGGCCTCGACGGCCTTGAGCAGGAAGTCGCGGGTGTTGATGGCTTCCGGCGCCCTGGCCCACAGGAACAGCCCGCCCAGCGGCTTGGTGTACGTCACCTCCTGGGGGAAGTGCTCGGCGATAGCGTCCATCATCGCATCCCGCCGCTGGCGGTACACCTGACGCAGCCGTCGGACATGCTGGCGCAGGATGCCTCGCTGGCAGATGTCATTGGCCACCATCTGCACAAAAGTCCCGGTGTGCAGGTCGGCGCCCTGTTTGGCCTGAACCAGGCGCTGGATGATGGGCTTGGGGGCGGTGATCCAGGCCAGGCGGATGCCGGGCGCCAGAGTCTTGGAGAACGTGCTGAGATAGATCGTCCGCTCGGGAGCCAGGCGGAAGATCGGGGTGATGTCCTCCCCTTCGAACCGGAGTTCGCCGTACGGGTCATCCTCGATGAGCACCAGGTCGTACTCGCGCGCCAAGCGCGCCAGATGCTGGCGTCGCTCGAGGATCAGGGTGTTGCCGGCGGGGTTGTGGAAGTTGGGCAGCTCATAGATGAAGCGCGGGCGGGTGCCTTGCTTCAGCAGCTTTTCCAGCTCATCAATCAGCGATCCATTTTCGTCCATCGGCACAGTGCAGTACTCGGCCTGGTAGGCGTTCCAGGCTTGCAGCGCCCCCAGGTAGGTCGGCCGGCTGCAGACCACGCAGGCGTCGGGATCGACGAAGAGCTTGCCGATCAAGTCCAGGCCCTGTTGCGATCCGTTGACGAGCAGGATGTTCTCGACCTCCACCAAGATGCCATAGCGGGACATGGCCTCCGCCAGATACTCTTTGAGGGGCATGAAGCCTTCGGTTGGGCTGTACTGCAGCGATGCCGGGCCGGCGGTTTCCAGGACGTAGCGGCAGGCCTCCTGGAACTCCCGCACGGGGAACAACTCGGGGGCTGGCAGGCCCCCGGCAAACGAGATCACCTCGGGTTGGGTGGTGAACTTGAGCATCTCGCGGATGACCGAGCTCTGCATCCGGCGGGTGCGCTCGGCCAGTCGGGACTCCCAGTCGATGTTCTCCACACTGCGGATGATCGGCTCCTCGGAGTGCATGCTTCCCTCCATGGGCTATGCTTCGATTGTCTGTCGACTGAGGTGGGAACGCAACATGGGCAGGTCACCCCAGGCCGAGGAGCATTGTCCGGTGTCGCCGGGGCGCCCAGGGGCCTGGCAGCCGGCCGGGAAAAGGCAGCGCGCCCTCTCGGGCGCGCAAACGAAAAGTCCCTTGGCAATGACCTACTCTCCCAGGCCGTCTCCAGCCAAGTACCATCGGCGCTAGCGGGCTTAACGGCCGGGTTCGGGATGGGACCGGGTGTACCCCCGCTGCTTCAATCACCAAGGGACGATTCAACATTGGTAATGTACAACTGAATAGCCAGGAAGAGCGTCGAGTTCTCCGCACCACGAGTTAAGCCCTCGGCCATTAGTACGCCTTGGCTGAACCCCTTAACGGGGCTTACACCTGGCGCCTATCAAGCAGGTGGTCTACCTGCGGCCTTACCCCCTTGACGGGGTGAGGGATCTAATCTTGGGGCGAGTTTCCCACTTAGATGCATTCAGCGGTTATCTCTGCCAGACGTGGCTACCCAGCCATGCCGTTGGCACGACAACTGGCACACCAGAGGTCTGTCCACCCCGGTCCTCTCGTACTAGGGGCAGCTCCCCTCAAATCCCTTGCGCCCACAGCGGATAGAGACCGACCTGTCTCACGACGGTCTGAACCCAGCTCACGTACCGCTTTAATGGGCGAACAGCCCAACCCTTGGGACCTTATCCAGCCCCAGGATGCGATGAGCCGACATCGAGGTGCCGAGCGAAGCCGTCGATGTGAACTCTTGGGCTTCACCAGCCTGTTATCCCCGGGGTAGCTTTTATCCGATAAGCCACGGCCCTTCCACTCGGTACCGTGGGATCACTAAGCCCGACTTTCGTCTCTGCTCGACGCGTTGGTCTTGCAGTCAAGCTCCCTTGTGCCTTTACACTCGATGGCTGGTTTCCATTCAGCCTGAGGGAACCTTTGGGCGCCTCCGCTACCTTTTAGGAGGCGACCGCCCCAGTCAAACTACCC
>JALHUE010000111.1 GCA_022866145.1 Anaerolineales bacterium
AGTGGCAGGGGCCGCCTCCTGCGGCGGCCCTGCCGGCGGCGGGGCGCAGGCCGAGGTGAGCAGCATTCCCAACCCTAGGGCGAGGCATTGATATGAACGCACGGCGGCTCCTTTGGCGTGAAGCGAAGGCGGGGGATTGTACCAGCGAGGTATGGGGTGTCGAGGAGGATCGCTCAGGAGGTCGTAGCCAAACCCCTCTCCAACCACACACCCTGGTCCTCGAGCGCACTCCGAGCACCTGGAATGCCCACTCCCCTCCGTTGGGCTCCAAGATGCTTCGCGAGCGCTGCAGGGTGCTCCGCCACCGCCGTCGGCTGCCGAGCGGATGAGCGCAGGCGTTGGTGAGCCGGTGAAGAATCCAGGGGGAGTGCGGCTAGGAGGCCGCCGTCAGCTGGCCCCCCTCTGGGAGCAACCCCCTAGCGTTTTAAGTGATACGGGACGTCGATGATCGCCCGCTGATATCCATGGCGCCGGCGGCGGTAGAGCATGGCTGTCTTGAGCATCCAGGCAGTCTGGTTGTGCAGCAGAGCCTGCCACCAATGCGCCGGGACGAACTCCGGCAACAGGACCGTTGCCTGTTGCCCGTCGTTGTGCTGCTCGTCAACCCGGTCAAGATAGCCCAGCAGCGGCCCGACCAACGAGCGGTAGGGCGAGGGGATGATCTCCAGCTTGATGTCCGGCCACCAATCCATCCATTGCTGCCGGACCCGTTCTCCCTCACCGGGATGGATCTCGACGTACACCGCCGTCACGTCCCCCGAGATCGCCTGAGCAAAGCGAACAGCCTCCACGATCCCGCGATGCACGCCGGAGATCGGAATGACCAGCCGCGGCTTGGGGGCTGGCCGGAGATCGGGGGGCAGCCCGTGCATCGTCAGTTCGTGGGCGACTTCCCGGTAGTGCATCCGCACTGCCTGGAACAACATCGCTAAACCCGGGATGAGCACCAGGACGATCCAGGCGCCTTCGCGGAACTTGCTGAAGGCCACAATCAGGAACGTGGCCGCGGTCACTGTGGCTCCCAGGCCGTTCACCAGGGACTTGACCCGCCAGCCGGCACTCCGGGCCTTGATCCAGTGAACGACCATTCCAGCCTGGGACAAGGTGAACGCCAGGAAGACGCCCACGGCGAACAACGGAATCAGGGCATGCGAGTCCCCGCCGAAGACGATGATCAGAAGGGCTGTCAACGCGGCCAACACAATCATGCCGTTCGAGTACACCAGCCGGTCGCCCAGGTTGGCAAACTGACCGGGCAGGTAGCGATCGCGCGCAAGGACCGAAGCCACCCGCGGGAAGCCGGCGAAACTCGTATTTGCCGCCACCGCCAGGATGAGCAGCGTCGCACCCTGGACGAGGTAGTAGGCGAAAGAGTCCCCCAGAACCCTGCGGGCCAGCGCCGAAAGGATTGTCTCCGGTTGCTGAGGGACAACTGCAAGATAGTGGGTCAGAGCGATGGATCCCAGGAAGAGCGTCACCATCAGAACCGCCATGATGGCCAGTGTCCGGCTGGCATTGCGCGAGACCGGCGGGTGGAAGACGGTGATCCCGTTACTGATGGCTTCGATCCCGGTCAGTGCCGTGCACCCCGTGGCGAAAGTGTGCAGCAGCAGGAAGGCCCCGATCGGCACACCCGTGGCGGGCACGCTCGACCAATCCCCGGGGCCATCGCGGGCGGCGGTGACAAAGCCCGCCACGAGCATCGCGCCGAACGAGGCCAGGAAGAGGTAAACCGGAATCATCATGGCTGTGCCGGATTCCCGCAATCCGCGCAGGTTGGCCACCAGGATGATCACCAAGATTGCCAGCGCTGCGGGCACCCGATATGGCCAGAGCATGGGGAAGGCCGAGGCGATCGCGGCCATCCCCGCCGTCAGGCTGACCGCGGCAGTCAACACGTAGTCGATAAGCAGCGCGCCGGCCGCGACCAGGCCGGGAGTGGCTCCGAGGTTCTCCTTGGCGACGGTGTACGACCCGCCTCCCGTGGGGTAGGCCCACAGGGTTTGCGAGTATGAGATGCTGACGATCACCAGTAGGCTGGCAATCGCGACGGCGATCGGCCAGGAGTAGGCTAGCCCGGCCGCACCCGCCACAGCCAGCCCGAGGAAGATCTCCTGATTGGCGTAGGCGACGGAGGACAGCGCGTCCGGGGAAAGGGCTGCCAGCGCGCGGACCTTGTTTAGCCGCTCCGCCCCCAGGCGTCCGGTCGGTAGGGGAGGGCCGAAGACGAACTCCCGTAGATGAGCCAGCATACATGGGCAGGGGCAGACAGCCCCACCGACCCCGATTGTAGACCCGTTTGTGCCCCGGCGTACTTGGGGGGAAGGCAGTCGCTCGGCGCAGCCTCCTGCTTGCCGGGGCCTTGGCGAGCGTTCTATAATGGAAGGACAGGCAAGACGCCCGCCGGACGCGGCGGGCATTCCACCCCAGGTGCACGCGTGAGAGGAGGCCATTCGCAGTGACACTCCCGAAGTTCGCCTTCTTCGATGGTCAGATCGTGCCGTACGCGGAAGCGAAGGTGGGAGTTCTGACGCACGCCCTGAACTACGGGACAGGCGCCTTTGCCGGAATCCGGGCCTACTGGAATCTGGATCAGCAACAGCTGTACGTGTTCCGGGCCATCGACCACTACCGGCGGCTGTTGAACTCGGCCAGGCTGATCTGCGCCGAGATCGACTACACGGCCGAGGACCTGGTTGAGATCACCCTCGAACTGCTCCGTCGCGAGGGTTATCACGAAGACTGCTACATCCGGCCCCTGATCTACAAGGCCGATGAGACGATCGGGGTGCGGCTGCACGACCTGCGCGACGCTCTGGCCATTTCGTCCATCCCCTTCGACCGGTATATCAAGAATGACGAGGATGCGCGTGTCACGGTTTCCAGCTGGCGGCGCATCGACGACAATGCCATCCCGGCGCGGGGGAAGATCTGCGGGGCGTACGTGAACTCCGCCATGAGCAAGACCGACGCCGCCCGGGCCGGGTTCGATGAGGTGCTGGTGCTGACCCAGGACGGCCATCTGTCTGAGGGCAGCGCCATGAACGTGTTCATCGTGCGCGATGGGGTCATGGTGACCCCGCCGATCACCGACAACATCCTCGAGGGGATCACGCGCAAGACGGTGATGGCGGTGGCGGCTGAGGAGCTGGGACTGAAGGTCGTCGAGCGGCCGATCGACCGAACCGAGATCTACCTCAGCCAGGAGATTCTGCTGACCGGGACCGCCGCCCAGGTGACGGCTGTCACCTGGGTGGATCATCGGCCGGTGGGGGAGGGCGTGATGGGGCCAGTGGCTGCTGAGCTGCGGCGCCTGTTCGGCGACATCGTTCGAGGTCGCAACCCCAAGTACACCGGCTGGCTTTCGCCCGTCTATGTGAAGGAGCAGGCTGGCGCCGCGCCCTGAGGCGGTGCAGTCGAAGGGAGTTGCGGGAGGCCCGAAGGCCTCCCGTGCGTTTGTGATGAAGTTCTACCCCAGGCGTGCACGCGGTCTGATCGTGGGTGGGCTGCTCCTTGGGCTTGTGAGCGGCCTGATCCTCTTCGGGGTGTATCGGCTGGGGACCACCGCCCTCTCCCCATGGACGGTGTTGTGGGCGGTGGTCCCGCTGGTGGCGGCGCCATTGGCGGCGGCCATCGCCTACCGCTTGTACGGCTTGTTGAGCGCTTCCTATTCGGTCGATCGCAATGGCTTGGTTCTGCGCTGGGGCCTGCGGCTGGAGCAAATCCCGCTGACATCGGTCAGGCGCCTGCAGTCGGCCGCTTCGCTGTCTCCCGGCGTGCGGCCCGCCCCCGGGTTGTGGTGGCCTGGATGCGTTGTCGGGGAACGAGAGGTCGAGGGCGTCGGCCGGATCGAGTTCATGGCCTCGGAAAGCGCGCCGGGCCAGATCGTGGTCATCACCCGGGAATTCCAGCTGGCCATCTCTCCCGCCAACGCCCAGGCCTTCCAGCAGGCCTATGTCGCCGGGGCGCGCATGGGATCCCTCGAGCCGCTTGCTCCCCTCTCGATCCGGCCCGACTTCCTGGTGGCACGGGTGTGGTCGGATCGCGTGGCGCGGGCCCTGCTGCTTGCCGGGTTGACTCTGCCCCTGGTGCTGCTTGGCTACCTGGCTTTCCGGGCGCCCAGCCTGCCACAGTCCGTTCCCTTCGGTTTCGACGTCCGAGGCGTGCCGGCGCTCTTCGCCCCGCCAGGCCGCCTGCTGTTGCTGCCCATGGTTGGGATCGTGTGCTGGATGATCGATGCCGTCCTGGGGGCATGGCTGCTGCGCCGGGAGACCCGGCCGCACCTTTCGTATGCGCTGTGGAGCACGGCGATCGCCGTTGGAGGGATGTTGTGGGCAGCGGTGGCATTCTTGCTGGGAGCAGCCTGAGAGCTTACGAGTTGTCCACCGGGAATGGGCACTTGTCCACAGGTTACGGCCGAGTTGTCCACAGGTTGGGGGGACAAGCCGCATGAGATGGCTGGTGGCGTTGCTGCTGGGAGCGGGGGTCGCCGGCCTGGCATGGTGGGCCGGGTTGCTGCAGCCTTCCGGGGCGGCGGCCGCGACCTTGGTCGGGGCGGCCGCCTTTGGCGGGTCCGGGTGGAGAGGCGCCGGACTGGTCCTGGCGTTCTTCCTCAGCTCGGGCGTGCTGTCTCGCTGGGGTGCCCAGCGCAAGAGGGTCCTACAGCCGGTCATGGCCAAGAGCGGCCGCCGCGATGCCTGGCAGGTGGCCGCCAACGGAGGCGTGGCGGCCGTTCTGTCCCTGGCATACGGCCTGAGCGGGTCGCAGGCCGAGGTCTTCCTGGTGGGGATGGTTGGCGCCCTGGCGGCGGTCAATGCCGATACCTGGGCCACCGAGATCGGCGTGCTGTCCTCGCCTCCTCCGCGGCTGCTGACCGGAGGACGAATCGTCCCACCCGGCACGTCGGGCGGCGTCACGGCTGCAGGCCTATTGGCCAGCCTGGCAGGGGCGGGGCTGATCTCCGCCCTGGCGGCCTGGTTCTGGGGGCGGCCGGCCCTGCTGGGCATCGGGCTGTTGGCGGGCATGCTCGGGAGCTTGCTGGACAGTCTACTGGGGGCAACCGCGCAGGCCGTCTACCATTGCCCGGCCTGCGGGGTCGAGACCGAGCAGCACCCGCGCCATACCTGTGGTGCGGCAACCCAGCGCCTGCGCGGATTGGCCTGGCTGGGCAATGACACCGTCAATCTGCTCTGTTCGCTCAGCGGCGCGGTGCTGGCGATGACTATGTGGCGGCTGGCGGTAGGGTGAGGCTGACGAGGATTCGGGCGGCCCTCGATCGGGTCGGCAGCGCCTGGCCTGCCTTCCCGTGCCGGGTGGCGGGAGCCGCCTGGGGGATGACCCTCGGGTTGACAAACGGAGGTCCCAATGGAAGGCAATCCACGCGACGATATCCGACGCCTGCTGAAGTCCTTCGGGGTGCAGGCCGATGAGGCGATCCTGACTCATCTGGCCAAGGTCCCCAGCGAGGCGCCGCTTCGGATCCGTCTGGTCCTTGAGGACCGGACCGACTACGGCAGCTCGGCGCCAGCGCATCGGCTGCACTTAGAAGTCGAGGGACACATCCACGCCAGTTGAGGGCCCGACCCACAACCCGAACGGCAGCCTTCACTCACAAGCAGGCCAGATGTGCAGCCGAGCCGGAGCTCGGATCAACCGCAGGACCTGCCTGCAGTCGGCGGGAATCCTGCTGAGGCTGATGATGCTGGCGAGGATCCTGAGGCGAGGCCTTCCACCTGGCTCGTGGGCTCGCCTGGACGTTGAGGGCCGGAGGTCATCGACCCGGATTCCTTTCCACGCTATGCGGAGAGACATGGCGGATCACTTCTACGGGGTCTTCGCCCGCGCGGACTTCGCAACAGCGTTCTTCTCCGTCGCCTTCGGGTTCGGGACTCTTAGCGAGGGCGTGTGGGCGCAGGTTCGCAGCCTAGGCTGCAGGGTGCTGGCGAAACAGCTCCGGCATCACGCGGCCGTCAACCCGCAGGCCTGGCGCTGGGTGCGGGCCGAGCTCTCGGAGCAGTTTGTACCAACGTCGGGTGGCGGGTATG
This sequence comes from Anaerolineales bacterium, assembly GCA_022866145.1. Classification (NCBI taxonomy): domain Bacteria; kingdom Bacillati; phylum Chloroflexota; class Anaerolineae; order Anaerolineales; species Anaerolineales bacterium. The sequence goes on from JALHUE010000111.1 coordinate 6,045, forward strand.
CCAAGGCCGGAGAGGACGCCCGGCAGGCCTTCCGCGGCCTCCTGGGGGAGTCCGGCTTCTCCGACCGCGTCTGAGGGCCGACGGCCGGCGGCCCGGGCGGCAGGCGATCAGCGCTGGATCCTGCCGGTGGAATGGCCCTGCATCAGGGCGAGGACCTCGTCCACCGTGCTGAGATTCAGATCCCCGGCGATGGAGTGCTTAAGGCAGGAAGCCGCAGTTGCGAGGTCAAGTGCCTGCTGGGAATCCATTCCCTGGGTCAGGGCGTAGATCAGCCCTGCGGCAAATGCGTCTCCCGTCCCGACCCGATCGACAATATCATCGACGACGTAGTTCGGGCCGGTCATGAAGGTCGATCGGTTGTGAAGACAGGCTGACCAGCCATTGCGGTCGGCGCTGCCGCTTTGTCGCAGCGTGATGGCCTGGAGGCGCAGGTTGGGGAAGGCCGCCAGGACCTTCTCGCACAACCCGCGGTACTTCTCCGGATGGACCTGGCCGGCAGAGACCTCCGCTTCCCAATCGCTGTCTGGGTTGGTGATACTGAGCGCCTGCTGGCAGTCTTCCTCGTTGGCGATCCCGACATTGACCTGCCCGACGATCTCAGTCATCACCTCCGGGGCAGTACGGCCGTACTTCCACAGGTTCCTGCGGAAGTTGTAGTCACACGAGACGGTGATCCCCGCCTGGCGGGCAGTGGTCACGGCAGCCAGAGTGGCGGCCGCCGCGGAAGCGCTCAGGGCGGGAGTGATGCCGGTCACGTGAAACCAGGTGGCGCCTTCCAGGATCTTCGGCCAGTCGAACGTCTCGGGTGGAGCGTCCATGATCGAGGAGTGGGTGCGGTCGTAGATGACCTTGGAAGGGCGCTGGTTCGCTCCGGCTTCCAGGTAGTACGTCCCGAGCCTCTCTCCGCTGCGGGCGATCATCGAAATATCGACCCCCAGCCCGCGCAGATGCTGCAGGCAGGCATCCCCGAGAGCATTCCTGGGCAGGACGGTTACGTAGGCGACGTCCAGCCCAAACCGGGCCAGGGAAGCGGCCACATTCGCTTCGCCGCCCCCGAAGGTCGCCTCCAGTACCGGCGACTGCAGCAGTCGCTCGTGGCCCGGAGACTTCAAGCGCAGCATGATCTCGCCAAACGTGACAATGCGCGGGCTCACTTTCGGCTCCCTCTAGATCGCACCGAGGCGGCGATTGAGACGGCCTCGCGCGCCAGCCGGGTAATCTCGGGGAAGTCCCCGGCTGCCAGGAGGCGCGGGGTAACCAACCAGCTCCCGCCGACGGCGTGGACCATGGGCAGTGCGAGGTAGTCTGCCAGGCGGGCGGCGCTGATTCCGCCCGTTGGCACAAAGCGGAGATCTGCGAATGGTGCCGCGATGGCCTCGAGGTAGGGTATGCCCCCCAGGGCTTCAGCGGGGAAGAACTTGAGGACTCGCAGTCCCATCTCCAGGGCCAACTGAATCTCGCTAGGGGTAGCCACTCCCGGAAGGACCGCCTGATCGTGGGCCTGGCACCACTCGACAACCTTCCTGTCCATCCCTGGGGAAACGATGTAGCGGGCGCCGGCTTGGACGGCAAGTTGGGCCTGGGGGACTGTGAGTACGGTGCCCGCCCCCAAGAGCATCTGCGGGAAGCTGGCAGAGATCGACCGCATGGACTCCAAGGCTGCGTCGGTGCGAAAGGTGATCTCGACGCAGGGGAGCCCGCCGGTCAGCAGGGCCTCCGCCAGTTGCGTGGCTTGTGATGCCTGGTCGATCTTGACAACCGGGATCACCCCCAGCGTCCCCAACTGCTCGACCCAATTCATCTCCGGTCCTCCTGATTGCTCGATCGCGCCTGGCCGGGGCATTTGGGGATGAGCTCGTTGTCGAAGCCACCCGGCCAGCCCACTGTCCAAGGGGTTCGCGCAGGGTGCGCAGCCTCGGCTGATTCCTTCCGGCGGAGCCGGGAGGAAGATGCCGGCCTTCCCTTGAACTCAGTTCGCCCGGGCGTCATGGCAGGGGTCTCCGTTGCGTTCTCATCCCCATCCAGCCCAGGTTCGGCGCGACACAGGCTGAAGAGCATCCCAGGCCGCGATCTCCCATGTCGGTTCGTGTCGGCGGCGCGAGCCCCGGATAACTCCGGGGAATGCGGCTCATCCATGATAGGCCGGCCCTGGCGCATCCCCGGACGCTCCGCCGGGCAGAGGCAGGCTACGATGGGCGCCGTGGAGATTCCTGCGTGGGCGCCTGGTGCCCGCCGCGATCAAACCCTGACCTCACGATGAAGACCAAGGTCAGGTGGACCCCCACAGGAGGCATCGGTCACCTCCTGTGAGGGTCCCTTTCTGGCTGGCGGAAGGAGCCGGAGAGGCTCTTTCCTGTTAGTCCAAGTGTCCGGTCGGGCTAGAACGTGCCTTCCGGATTGTAGTAGCGCATGACATTGTCTTTCGTAATCAACGGCGACGGCAGGTAGGTGTCCTTCTCAGGGGCCCCTCCGCCCAGGATGGACATCAAGCGGTTGAACGCACCACGCCCGATCTGGTCCGAGTTGTTCAGGCCGGTAGCACCGTAGTTCGTGCCATTGATGATGGCTTCCAGTGCAGCCGTCTCACCGTCGACACCGACGAGGAACATCTCATCCGCGCGGCCCGCATCCCCGATGGCCGTCTGGGCGCCCAGGCACATCGAGTCGTTCTCGCAGAACACGGCGTCGATCTTCGGATTGGCAGCCAGCATGTCCTCCATCAGGGCAATGCCGCCGTCCGCGCTCCAGCCGCCATAGTCCGGCGCAGTGATCACGCTGATGCCAGGATACGTCTCAACGACGCTGAGCATCCCATTGCTGCGGTTCAGCCCAATCGAGTTGTCCGCCGGTCCGCCGCGCAGTTGAACGACGACGCCTTCCCC
>JALHUE010000112.1 GCA_022866145.1 Anaerolineales bacterium
ACCGGTTTCTGGCCGCTGTTCCGCTACGACCCGCGCCTGGCGCTGGAGGGCAAGAATCCGCTGCAGTTGGACTCGAAGGCGCCCACCAAGCCGATCGAGGACTTCATGTACAAGCAGATCCGCTTCCGGGCCCTGCGGCAGGCCGATCCTGCCCGGGCGGAAGTCCTGCTGCAGGCCATCCGCAAGGACGTCGCTTCCCGCTGGAAGTTCTACGAACAGATGGCCAACCTCGACCTGTAGCCGAGATGGCATCAACCCCGATGGTTATGCTGGGGCGGCCGCAAGGCCGCCCCGGTCTTTCGGCGCATTTCGCGGGGACGATGGCTCCGTCAGGTGGTATCCGCAGAGCCGCGCTGGTGCTGGCCCAGCGCCGAACCCTAGGACAACCGCAGCAAGGAGATGGCTGTGTCCACGTCGCCGGGATGGTCCAGCTAGCGCCTGAACCAATCGCTCTCCGGGAGAATGGGATGGGGTTCGTCCGGTCCGGCCTCCAGCACTTGATCTTGGATGCGTCGGGGGAAACGGATGTCGACCAGGCTATCGCCGTGGACGTGACCGAGCTCGCGGCGGCCGACGCCGATACTCCTGGCCGCCGAACCGGTGGGGGATGGACGGACACGCCGTCGAGGCCGAGCAGGGCCGCCCGAATCTGGGCGCCGGCAACGCTTAGACCGCCGTCGGGCTGCGGTACCAGTCCCAGAAGTCGTGCACCGCCTGGCGGAAAGGGATCGGCTCGGGCATCCCGAGCTCGCGGCGGGACTTGGAAAGATCGCAGAACAGCCGGTGGCGGCTCAGGCGGAGCTGGTTGCCGTCCATGGGTAGCGTCACGACACTCCGCAGTCCGTCGATCAACGCCGCCAATGGCGGGACGCTCCAGCCGGGAAGGCGCAACCACGGCGGACGGCGGCCGACGACCTGGGCGATGATCTCTAGCGTCTCGCGGTGGGTCAGGTTTTCCCCGCCCAACAAGTAGCGTTCACCGGCGCGGCCCAGCTGGGCGGCCGCCAGGTGGCCGCGGATGACGTCATCGATGTGAACCACATTCCACCCGCCGTCGACATACACGAACCCCAGCCCGCGGGCCGCCTCGATGATGAGCGATCCGCTGATCGGTTTGCGATCGCCAGGGCCGAACACGGCCGAGGGATTGACAATCACGACTTCGGGGAGGCCTTCGGCAATGCGCAGGGCCTCCTGTTCGGATTGATGCTTGGCGAAACCGTAAGGGAAGCGCCCGGGAGGAAGGTTGAAGGTGTGCTGCTCGTCAAGCCATCCGGCGCCGGAAGGAACACCCAGGGCCGCCAGGGAGCTAGTCATAACCACCCGGCGCACACCGGCCGCGCGGGCCGCCAGGACGACGTTTTGCGTGCCCTGGACGGCGGTCTCGATCACCTGATCAGGGTTGCGCCAGTAGGCCGCCTCGGCGGCGAGATGGAATACCCAGTCCACCCCCCGCATCGCCGGTGCCAGAGTCTCCGGGCGGAGGATGTCCCCCAGGTGATGGACGACATCCAGCCCGTCCAGCGAACGGCGGTCGGAAGTCGGTCGGTGGAACGCTTGGACCGAGTGGCCCTGAGCGAGCAAGGCGCGGCACAAGGCCGCGCCGATGAATCCGGTAGCTCCGGTGACCAGGACGGTCTCAGGCAATCAGCTCGAGCTCCCGGCCGACGTCGCACAGGATCGCCAGAGCCCGGTCGATCTGTTCGTCGGTATGGGTGGCCATGTAGCTAGTGCGCAGCAGGCACTGGTCGGCCGGCACGCCGGGCGGGATGACGGCGTTGGTGTACAGGCCGCGCTGGAAGCACAGATTCCAGGCGGTGATCGTCTTATCCACATCGCCGATGATGATCGGGATCACCGGCGTGACGCTGGGGCCGGTGTTGAAACCGGCGGCTTTCAGGCCGGCGCGCATGCGCTCGGTCACATGCCACAGCTGGTCGATGCGTTCCGGCTCGTTCTTCATGATCTCGAGTGAGGCCATGGCGGCGGCCACGTTGGAGGCCGGCATCGAGGCACTGAAGATCAGCGAGCGGGCGTGGTGTTGGATGTAATGGATGATGTCGTCGTCGCCGGCGATGAAACCGCCGAGGGAGGCAAAGGACTTGCTGAAGGTGCCCATAATCAGGTCGACCTGATCGGTCAGGCCGAAGTGGGCTGCCGTGCCTCGGCCGCCACCCATCACCCCCAGGCTGTGGGCATCATCGACCATCAGGCGGGCGCCGTGCTTCCGGCAGACCGGGACCATTTTGGGCAGCGGCGCCAGGTCGCCGCCCATGCTGTACACCCCATCGACCACCACCATACGGCCGGCATTCTCGTCAATGCCCGCCAGCACCCGGTCGAGGTGCTCGAGGTCGTTGTGGTTGAACCGGCGCATCTCGCCGAGGGCCAGCATGCAGCCGTCGACGATGCTGGCGTGGTCATCCTTATCGGCGACCACTACATCGCCTTTCTGGACGAGGCAGGAGATCACCCCCAGGTTGACCTGGAAGCCGGTGCTGAACACCAGCGCCGATTCCTTGCCAACGTAGTCGGCGAGTTGAGCCTCGAGTTCCTCGTGCAAGCGCAGGTTGCCATTGAGAAACCGTGAACCGGTGCAGCTCGTGCCGAAGCGTTTGACGGCCTCAATCGAGGCCTGGCGGACCCGGGGATCGGTCGTCAGGCCGAGGTAGTTGTTGGAGCCGATCATCAGGACCCGCCGACCGTCAATCACGACCTCGGTGCCCTCGGTGTCATCCAGGACGGTGAAGTAGGGGTAGACCCCCATCGCCTTGGCGAGCTTGGCCTGAGTGAAACTCAGGCACTTCTCAAAGATATCCATGCACCTTCTCCTGTAGAGACCCGTGACCTGTGGCAGGCCTGGCGCCTGCCCCGATTGTATCCTGACCGATGGGGACTTCATTGCAAGGATAAGGCTACGGCGGGAGAATGTCAAAGGGGTCTCCTCGAGATCCTGGGGATAGGCCTCGACGGTGCTCCCGGCCCGTTGGCGCCTCGCGTTGACGATTCCCGCGAACCCGGGTATCGTGCACCGGCCCTCGGGTGACCGGGGTTGCCTGGCGCGCGTCGGTTGAACTGCGGGCGCCGGGCGTCAGCCTGTCCGCGGCCTTGAACACCCCAACCCCAGACCGGCCAGGAGACACCCCGCCATGACAGAACGCATGCTAGGCCCACTGCCCCACTGGAATCTAGAAAGCGTCTACCCAGGCCTGGAGAGCCCCGAATTCCAGCAGGCATTTCAGTCTGCCAAAGAGCAATGTGCTGGCCTCGATGATCTCCTGGAGGAGCGGAATATCCGGCGTGACGGGTGGATCCCGGGCTCGGCCAGTGATGCCGGGCAGGCGGTCGAGGCCTACCTGACGGCCGGCAACCATCTGTGGCTCCTCTACGCAACGCTGCAGGCCTATGTCTACGGGTTTGTGTCGACGGACTCATTCAACACTCTCGCCAGGCGACGCACCTCGGAGCTCGACCTGTTGGGCGTGCGAATTGAGACCCAGGAGATGCGTTTCAAGGCCTGGATGGGCACGATCGCCGAGGCCGGCCTCGATTCCCGGGCGCTGGTGGAGCACAGCCCGGCTGCTGCCGATCATGTGTTTAGCCTGGACGAGATCGTCTCGCAGAGCCGCTACCTCATGTCGGAAGCTGAGGAGACATTGGCCGCTGAACTGTCGCTCAGCGGGGGCAGCGCCTGGGAGAAGCTGCAGGCCACGGTCACTTCCCAGATCATGGTCGCCTTCGATCGGAATGGCCGCACCGAACAGCTGCCGATGAGCGTTCTGCAGAACATCGTCCGCTTTGACCCCGACGAGGATGTGCGGCGGCGGGCGTTCGAGGCAGAAATCCGGGCCTGGGAGTCCGCGCGCGAGCCGCTGGCGGCGTGCATGAATGGGGTCAAGGGCGCCGTCAACACTCTCAACCGGCGCCGCGGGAGGCAGGACTCGCTTCACGGCGCCCTGGATCAAGCCCGCATCGATCGGGAGACCCTGGAGGCGATGCATGGCGTGATGCGCCAGTCCCTCCCGATGTTCCAGCGCTACTTCCGCGCCAAGGCCAAACGTCTAGGAAAAGAGCGCCTGGCCTGGTGGGATCTGTTCGCCCCGCTGGGGAAGGACGAGCGCTGGTACCCGTATGATCAGGCGCGCCAATTTATCGAGACGCAGTTCGGTGCCTTCAGCCCACGGCTGGCCGGTCTCGCCCGACGGGCGTTCGATGAGGGTTGGATCGATGCCGAGCCGCGCAATGGCAAGGTCAGCGGCGCCTTCTGCATGGAGGTGCCGCTGCTGGAGCAGTCTCGCGTGCTGGCGAATTTTGACGGATCGCTAGCTCAACTGCTGACCCTGGCGCACGAGCTCGGCCATGCCTTCCACAATGAGTGCCAGGCCGGGCTGACGATGATGCAGCGTCGCACGCCGATGACCCTGGCCGAGACGGCCTCCATCTTCAATGAGTCCCTGATCCTAGAGGCTACCCTGAAGGAGGCCGGGAGCGGGGAAGAATCGCTGGCGATTCTCGAGACGTTTCTGGTCGGTAGCTCCCAGGTGATCGTAGACATCTACTCCCGGTTCCTCTTCGAGCGCGAAATCTTCGAAAGGCGCACCCAGGCTGAGCTATCGGCCGATGACTTCTGTGAGATCATGCGCCGCTGCCAGCACGAGACGTACGGCGAAGGGCTGGATGAGGCTCACCTCCACCCCTACATGTGGGCCTGGAAGCCGCACTACTACAGTCCCGGTTTGTCGTACTACAACTTCCCGTATGCGTTCGGCCTGCTGTTCGGCCTGGGGCTGTATGCCGAATACGAACGGCGGGGGGCGGCGTTCGTCCCGGACTACGAGGCGCTATTGCGCGCCACCGGGTTCGGCACGGCGGCTGACCTGGCGATGCGCTTCGGTATCAACCTTCGCCAGCCCGATTTCTGGCGGGGCAGCATGGCCGTGATCGAGAAACGGGTCGATCGCTACACGCGCAGCTAGGGTCGCGGAAAGGAGCCAGGGCCGGCGCGCGGCGGGCGGCCTCACGCTCCGCCGGCAAAATCCTAGACGGCGGCCCTCCGGCAGACGACTCTCGCTGAGGATCTCAGGGGCTGGAGGCGTCGAGCGTCTCCTCTCGCCTCAGCCGGCGGACGATCCCGCAGCGGCAGCGCCAACCCCGATCCCTTGCAGTACTAGCGAGCGCTGGCATGTGCCCGACAAGCGCACGCAGGAGTTGGGCTGCACCATGGGTGAAGCCGAGGTCTCGATCGCGGCCCATGTCCAACAGAGAAGCGCGCCCGGAGGCGCTCAGGCCGATCGAGGCCGCCGGCGGGCAAGCCGGTGGCTATGGCTCAGTGCACCCGCCGTCACGGGCATTCGGTTTCGAGTGCGTGCGTAGGGCGACGGGTCAGGAGCGTGCCGTGGACCGCAGAGCTTGACGCGGCTCTTTGCCACTGTATAATCCTCCCGATTCCAGTTGTCTGACGTGGGCGGAGACGCGCCCTGGCAGATCCCATCAGCGAGCTGCCGGACGGTGCAAGGCAGCGGATCGACCGGAGGCGCTCCGCCCCTGCCCCAACGGCCAGGGCGTCTTCCCTGCAGGGGTGAAGAGACACCGCAAAGGGATCGGGTTCGCCCGTTAGCGCGAGGCGGAGCCTCCGCCATCGGCCGAGTGAATGCAGGTGGCATCACGAGCGCCCCCTCGTCCTGCACGATGGGGGTGCGTGTCTTTTGGCTGGAGGTGCTGGATGCTGGATCTGCAGTTGATCCGTGAGCAGACGGAGGTTGTGCGTCTGGCGCTGGCGCGCCGAGGAATCGAGCCTCCGCTCGAGGCGGTGCTGCGGCTGGACAGCGAGCGGCGCAGCCTGTTGATGGAAGTCGAGGCCCTGAAGGCTGAACGCAACCGGGTCTCGAAGGAGATTGGCGGGCAGAAGGACGCCGAAGGCCGTCAGGCGAAGATCGACGCCATGCGCCAAACGGGTGAACGGATCGCTGCCCTCGACGACCGGCTGCGGGAAGTGGACGCCGAACTGCAGTCGCTGCTCGCCGCCATCCCGAACCTGCCGGAGGCGGATGTGCCGGACGGCCTTGACGAGTCGGCCAACGTCGTGATCGCCAGCCATGGCGAGCCGCAACCCCTGGAGTTCCCGCCCAAGCCGCACTGGGACCTGGGCCCGTCCCTGGGGGTGCTCGACTTCGAGCAGGGCGTCAGGCTCACGGGATCGCGCTTTTACGTCCTCAGCGGAGCCGGTGCCCGCCTGCAGCGGGCGCTGATTGCCTGGATGCTCGACCTGCACGCCCGCCAGGGCTACCTGGAGAAGTACACGCCATTCATGGTGCGCGGGCAAACGCTTTTCGCCGCCGGCCAACTGCCCAAGTTCGAAGACAACCTGTACCGTGATCATGAGGAAGACCTGTGGATGGTGCCCACGGCCGAGGTCCCCCTGACCGGCCTGCACATGGACACCATCATCGACGCTTCCGACCTTCCCTTGCGCTACACCGCCTACACCCCCTGCTTCCGCCGCGAGAAAATGTCAGCCGGGCGGGATGTGCGCGGCATCAAACGCGGACACCAGTTCGACAAGGTCGAGATGTATGTCTACTGCCTGCCGGAGGCCTCGGCGGAGGAGCTGGAGAGGATGCGAGGGCACGCCGAAGAGACGTGTGCCCTGCTGGGGTTGGCCTATCGGACCAAGGCGCTGTGCGCCGGCGACCTCGGCTTCGCGGCGCGCAAGACCTATGACATCGAGGTCTGGGCGGCGGGCAGTGGGGAGTGGCTCGAGGTCTCCTCGGTCTCCAACTGCGGCGATTTCCAGGCACGGCGGGCCAACATCCGCGCCCGCGACGGCGGCCGCCCCCAGTTCGTCCACACCCTCAACGGATCCGGCCTGGGGCTGCCGCGCACGCTGATCGCCGTCCTTGAGAACAATCAGCAGCCGGACGGCAGCGTCGTCGTCCCGCAGGTGCTGTGGCCGTGGATGGGTGGCGTTGAAGTGATCGAGCCGCCGGCACGACCATGACCGCTGACGCCTGGACGGTGATCGTCGGCCTGGTGATGATTGCCGGCCTGGCCTACGGCCTGCTGGTCGGTTGGGGGGAGGCTCGGCCCACGGGTGCTTGGGCTGATGGGGCTGCCGCCGGCCGCCTTCGTGGTTGGATGGCACCGGAGGCGGGACGCGCCTGGCGCCGGCCGCGCAGTGCTGGGAACTGCCCTGGGGCAGGGGTTGACTTCTTCGGCGTTCGGATTGGATCCCCCCTGGGCATGATCATCGCCCTGTGGGGGTTGTGGCTCAACTCCAGCAGCGCCTCTTGAGAGCAAGTCCTGCGAGCCCTGTCGACCGATCGTTGGCAGGTACTCCTCGCCGCTAGCGCTTGAGGATCATCGGTACTTCCCCAGCGGGGCCTTCCCGATACAACACAAGTTCCCCCCGGGCGTGCATTCACACCTGGCGGGCCCCGTCAAGGGAATGGTAACTTCGGAGCCGCCTGCCGGGCTCTCGATGGTTTCTCCCTCCTTGAAGACCAGCCATTCGGTGACCTGCTTCTGGGCGCCATCGCCGAAGAGAACCACCTTGCCGGATTCAGGGTTGTCGTAGGTTCCGGTGAAGAGGAAGGTAGCCTTCCCCTCCAGATACGTGTCCGGCCCCAGATCGGCGTCTATGACAAATCCGTTCGATCCGTAGGCGTATTCCCCGTCCTTCGACGAGAGGGAGAGTGCGCCGTCCGGAACCCGCATGCCTGGCATCGGGACCAGGTTCGCGACCAGGAGCGAGAGGTTCGGGGTCCAAATCAGCCAGTCGCCTTCGAGACATGAGTCGCTGGAGGACTCTCCCGGCGGGAGGTACTCGGGGAGTCTCCCGGGCTGTTCCGCTTCAGTTCGCGTGCAGCCGGCTGCCACGGCCGCGCTAAGGCTGCACGCAGCCAAGACGCCCCTCGGTAAATCTATACCGGTCACTGACTCCTGCTTGGCGGGGAAGGTGATCTGAGGGACTGTGGGGCTCGCAAGCCGGAAGGTCAACCGCCCGCAGGTCCTACGGGCAGCTGGATGGGGCGGCTCCGCCGCGCGAGGCGCAGCGGTCCGGGAGGGATGCCGCAGTCCCAGATCAACCGTCTGGAACTGTTCTCGCCGAGGATCGCTTGAGGCTGGGATCGACCCATCAGCGCCTGATCGTGGGCATGCGATCAGGGAGCGGCGGGGTCGAGGCGATCGCAGTAGATGTCGATCGCCTGACGCAGAAACGCAGGCAGGCTGGGGTCGAAGCGGTCGAAGAACTCGGCGAATGCTGGATCCTCGGCATAAGCGCCCCCCAGCCCGCGCAGGATCTCCGGAGTCGGCTCGTAGAAGTAGCGCAGGTGCTGATGCCAGCGGGCGATCAGCGCTTGGACCAGCGGAGATGCAGGGTCGTGCGCGAGTTGACCGTTCAGTTCGTGATAAATGAAGCTGCCTTCCTGCAGGATCCGCTGGCGCTCTCCGGCGCCGTAACCCTTCCATCGACGGCTGGACTCGGCCACCAGCTCGTCGCCATAGCGCCGCCGGGCTTCGGCTTCGTAGGCTTGCTCCTGCTCCGGCGTGAAACCGGTGAAGAGTTCCTTGTTCATCATGGCCACCATCCCTTCCAGGTAGTGGATCGTCTTATCGAGGGTCGCGCGCAGGGTCTGGAGCCGGGCGACTTCCGCCTGCAATGCCTGCCGATGCAGGGCGAGCGCCTGCCGCCGATCGAAACCCGGCTGGTCCAGGATCTGCCGAATCTGTTCTCGGCCAAGGCCGAGCTCGCGGTAGAACCGAATTTGTTGCAGCCGCAGAACCGCCTCCCGGCCATACTGGTGGCAGCCATTGGGGGCGAACCTGGTTGGGCGCAGCAGGCCGATCTCGCCGTAGTAGTGCAGGGTGCGGGTGCTGACGCCAGCCAGGGTGGCAAGCTGCTCAACGGTGTGCCACTTCTCTGGGCCGCTGATGGGGCACAGGATAGACCATCCCGCACCGTGAATGTCAAGAGGCAATCAAGAAGCAGGGGGGGCGCAAGGCTCGCGCCAGGATCAGCGGCAGACGCAGGCGAGGCGGCCTGTCAGGAGCTGGGCGGCTGGCACCCAACAGAAGCCGCGGTCTCAGGGAGGGAAAAATACCATCCCTTGTCCGTGCACTTCCAGGCCGTGTTCCGCCCAGTAGGCTACCAGCGGTGAATCGTCCTCCAGCAGGGAGAACAGCACCGGGATGACCGAGGGATCGGGGTTCAAGGCTAGGGCACGCGCGGCCTCAATCCGCAGGCGCGGGCGGGGGTCGAGCAGGGCGCTGGATAGATGCGGCACCGCCTCGCTTCGCCCGGCGGCCAGGGCGTCCGCCGCCGATCGTGCCACGAGCGGATCGGGATCGGCCAGGGCCTCGGCCAGAGAGGGAAGGCAGGAGGGATCGCCAGCCTCGCGCAGTCCCAGGGCGGCAGCCTGGCGAACAGCGACGTCGGTGTCGGATAGGGCCCGCCTCAGGGCCTGCGTCGATTGCGGCGAGAGCAGCCTGGCCAGGGTGCGCACGGCCCACCAGCGCTGATCGGGGTCGCCCAGCTCGAGCAGCTGGGTTGCCAGCAAGATGGCCGGGGGGCCGAGATCCGCCAGGCGGGCGGCGGCCCGCTCGGCCCGGGCGTCATCCCCCGAGGTCAGCTCGTCAATCAGGAACTGCAGCTCGGGCAGACCGGCCTCACTTGCCGGGGGGCGGGACAGGCAGGTCGCCCTCGGCGACCTGGATCCACTTGTCACCTTCGTCGATCAGCATCACGGGGATGTCATCCAGGATGGGGTACTTGCGGCCACAGTCCGGTTCCTGGCACACCAGCCAAGTGTCCTTCACCAACTTCAGTGCCCCTTCCTTCTCACGCACGCAGTTCGGGCAGCGAAGGATCTCCAGCAAATCCTGACTGATCATAGAAGGCCTCCTGACCGCATTCGCGCATTCTACCATGCGGCCTGCGCCGGCCGGGCGCTGGCCGCCAGGCGAGAGAAAGGGGGCAGGCACTCGATCCGTCCCGGTAGCGGGAGCGCGGGCTGCGCCTGGGGGCAAAGCCTCTGCGCAAGGGGCTGCCCAAGCCGGGGGCCAGGGCGAACCCCGGGCGATTAGTGCTCGACTTCGACGTCATCGGGCAGCTGGGTGCCGGGCCCGAACTCGTAGATGGCGCGCCATGGCAGGTAGTGAGTCTTGATCGTGTCCTGGTACAGGGCTTCGCCCTGGCGAGTGACGGTGCGGTAGACGGCTATGTCCATGCCGTCGGCCTCGTAGTCCACCTGTTTGATCTTCCCCTTCTTCAAGTCCTCGTTCTCGCGGTAGAGCGGCTTGGGCGCCTCCTCCACGTTATTGGGGCCGGAGGACGACCATTCCACGCCGCGACCGTCGGAGGTTGAGTAGAACTTCCACAGCAGTTGTTCGCCGTAGAGATAGGTCTCCATCAGCAGCCAGTAGGGGGTGTCGTTCTGGAACTTGAAATCCACCCTGGGGACGAAGACCGTGGCGTCCATGCCCGGGCCTGGGGATCTGGGCCCCTGCTCATAGTACAAGACGCGGTAGGCATGCGGGTTTCGCTCGAGGATCGGGTAGCCGCCGAAGAAGGCCGCCCGGAACAGCGTCGTGCTGACCTGGCACACTCCGCCGCCGACACCCTGGATGGTGCGGTTGCCGTAGATGATCAGGGCCTCGGTGTAACCGTTGTCCAGGCTGATGTCGCCCAGCAGCTCGGCCATCGACACGGTCTCGCCGGGAGCGATCAGCAGGCCGTGAAACTGGGAGGCGGCAGTCTTGATATTCTGAATGCGCCCTTCGCTTGATCCCGAGAAGTAGGTCGAGACCGCGACGACGTTCTCGGTGATCCCGAGGGAGTTGGCGGTGGCATCGCTGCCGACGGCCGGCTCCTGGATATGGAAGACCAAGGAGGCCTCGGACTCGCCGCGATTGATCGCCTGCTCAATGGCCAGGATCGAAGCCTGGGTGTCCAGCGAGCGACCGATGACGGCCTCGCGCAGAAGGTCCAGCTGCCGGGCGTCATCGTTGAAGATGAAGCGGGCGTTCTCCGGCTTGCGCTCGAGGTCGGGCGCCAGCTCATCTAGGAAGGCGGACAGCATGCCCGGGCTCAAGGAAAGCGCAACCCGGGCCGGATCCCCGGAAGGCGTGAACTCGAGCATCGAGGCCAGGGCCGCGGGCTCCAAAGTCCACGGGCCGGCACCCTCCGCCTTGAGAACGAGGGGCCGGCTGAGCAGGGTCCGGGCAAGGGCGGCGTCAGCCTCGGCATCGAGGATGCGAGGCCGAGTCTCGAGAACCGGCAACACCACCCCAACGTCCTGCTGCAGAGCGAAGGCGGGCTCGAGCGCTGCCAGCGCGCCCGGGATATCGAGGAGGCGCCCGACGCTGCCGGGGGTCGACTCAATCTGCTGGCCTTGCAGGTGGAGCGCAGCTTCGACGGGGGGGCGGTCGATCTCGGCCGCCGCACGCTGGAGGTACGCCGTCGCCGTCCGTTGGTCGAAGATCACCGCCAACGGGAGGTCAACCCCCTGCGCCCAGGCGTGCGACTGGTCGACGAGCTGCTGGCGCAGGCTCCCCTGGCGGCCGAGCACTAGTGCCCGCTCGGCCATGCTTTGGGCGTCGATGGCCAGGCCGAGTTCCGCCGGGGTGGCGGCCCAGTAGCGGCCCGAGTCCTGCAGAACCACTGCTCCCTGCTGGGGGTAGGTGAACGCTTCGCCCAGGGCGGCCTCGATTTGCTCGCGGCTCAGGCCGGTTAGATCGATCCCGGCGGCTGAAACACCCGGCAGGGCCTTCCCGGAGAAAAGCAGGCGCGAGCCGACGGCGAATGCGAGCAGGACCAGCATCACGCTCACACAGGCCGTGATGGCCGCGGCCAGCAATGCGGTCAGCAGCCCGGGGAAATCGAGTCTGCGGCGGGGGAGGGCAGAGGTCAGCATGTGGGCACCGGCGCGACATTCTATCAGACGGCCCGGGGCTTGGCCGGGTTCCCGGCTCGGGAGGGGGGAGGCAGCGACAGGCCCTGAGCCCGGCTCGGCTTCAGGGCGCCAGGAACACGTCCAAGGCGTTGAGGTGGACCAGCCCTGGGATCGTCTTGCTCAACTCGTAGACCACGATCTTGCCCTGCTGGGCGCGGTCGATCTGGTACGGGACTTCGACCCGGAACGTGCCGAGCTCTCCCGGCTCATCGGAGGTCAGACGGAATTCGGAACGCCCGACGGTGTCCCCCTGGCGGTCGAGGACTTCGGCGACCAGCGCCAGGTCGCTCTCCGCCCAACCGGCGCCCTCAATCGTGAGGGTGCCGCCGGAGATCTGCCGGTTGGGACGGGGGGAAAACACCGTCAGTCTCTCGGCGCCGTGGGGCGCCGGGTAGACGTGGGGACTGCCGGCCGAGAGCAGCACCAATGAGATCGTACTGAGGTGGGAGCGCTGCCCGTCGCGCAGGCTGTCGATGCTGATCTCAAGCCTGCCCTCCTCGGCGACCAGGTCGAGGTCGAACGGCAGGCTGGCGAGGAAGCGGCCGGGGTTGCC
This sequence comes from Anaerolineales bacterium, assembly GCA_022866145.1. NCBI lineage: Bacteria > Bacillati > Chloroflexota > Anaerolineae > Anaerolineales > Anaerolineales bacterium. Next base: position 12,505 of record JALHUE010000112.1, read on the forward strand.
CGGATAGCTGAACAGGTACGTCGTCGCCTGGGAGAG